>CALXSZ010000174.1 GCA_944391275.1 uncultured Syntrophomonadaceae bacterium | reverse complement strand
TGATGCCCCGCGTCTACAACACATAATCCCAAATTTTGAGCCGCCTGCGCTTCATGATATTTTAAATCCCCCGTCAGAAGAACCTGACACCCTTTTTGAACCGCATCCGATATAAACGCTGTACCCGCTCCTGAAACAACAGCCACTTGACGAATCAGGGTATTTGGATCTCCGGTAACCAATATATGATTCAATTCCAAACTTTGTTTCACCTGACGCGCCCATTGTTCAAGAGGCGTCGGAGACGAGGTTTGCCCAATCCGACCCAAACTATACGTTTTGTAGGTATTGACCAAAGGTAATACACTAAAAGCTGGTTCCTCGTACGGATGTTCTTTCTCGATCACTCGTAAAATATTCACTAGATCTTTTTCCCAGCAGATTGTTTCCAATTTTATTTCTTCATTTCGTTGCAACTCTTCAACTTTTCCTTGAAAAGGATGCGTTCCCGCATGAGGGAAGAAGGTACTGATTCCTGACGTCATAAAGAAGCTATGGGAATAATTTCCAACTTTTCCAGCGCCCGCTTCGGCCAAAGCGGTCCGTATGCTTTCCGCATGGCTGACGGGAACCCACACGTCTACCTTAACAGCCTTTTCAACGGCCTGTTGATTCAACGGACGAATATTTTCCAAACCGATCCGCTCGCTTAAATATTGATTTAATCCTTTTTCCCCGGCGTCTAAATTCGTATGAGCAGAATAAACGCTTATTCCCGCTTGAATTAAACGCAAAATGCTGTCGTCGGGTTGTCTGCCCGCTTGTAGAGCACGAATCGGTTTAAAAAACAGCGGATGATGCGTAACAATCAACTGAACCTTTTCTGTAAGGGCTTGTTCAACCACCTCCGGACAAATGTCCAGAGCGGCTAGAATTTTGCGTACCGGAGCCTGTGTATTCCCGATTTGAAGTCCTGGATTATCCCACTCCTCGGCTAAATAGGTGGGAAAATTTTTTTCTAAGAGATGAACAATTTGTTGGACGGTTGTCATTTTCCTCCTCCTTGTCAACTTTCTTTATTGATGATCCGATCAAATATAAAAATCTTTCAAAATTTTTTCCAGTTGTTGCACTCGTCTTTTCCACATACTTTTTTCCTCCTGTGTAGCCGTGCGGCTCAAAGCGATTTTTTGTGCAATTTGTGCATATTTATTCTGCATCTGTTCAAGCCATTGAAACACCTTTGGATCTTTCGAAACTAATAATCGTGGCCCTAATAAAATTTCCAAATCCTTTAATGGTGGAGCGGTATTTCCCGGATGCGTTTCCAAAACAACATAATACTTTTGGTTTTCAAAGATCAGTTCTTCCCGAACAATCGGCCATCGTTGCTCGGAGAGCCACTTTCTTAACACCGCTTCATGCCTCATAGGCTGCAGTATGTACCGTGAAAAACTGTTCGTCTTATCCGGCGAATCCTGAAGAATTTCTACGATTAAATCCCCGCCCATCCCCGCTATAACGACTGTTTCTACCTCATTGGGTTGCAGAATTTGTAAGCCATTACCTTGACGTACCTCTAGTTGCGCCGCTCTTCCACTGTCATAAGCGGCTTGCCTTGCTCGAGAAAATGGACCGTCTCCAAATTCTCCCGCAATCGCTTTTTTTACGCTTCCTTGTCCCAATAGCCAAATTGGCAGCAAAGCATGATCCGACCCAATGTCAGCCATCTTTTCTGTTTTACCCACCATTTTCGCTACGCTTAAGAGGCGTGTTCCAATTTTCAAACGATTTTCCATCCTTTAACTGCTTTATTTCCTGTATCGTAGCACATATAAAAACGTACGTAAATCCTTCTTTCTCGAAGAAGAAGCCGAAAAATTTCTAATCAAAATTTCTCGGCTTCCTTTCACATTCTAATCTTTCTTACGCTTGCATTTGAAACGTATGGCACATCGTCTCATAAGTGCCGCCCTGCTGCTGATTTTCAATTTCAACTTCTACCGCTTCACAGCAGCCTTTCTCATAATAACGGCAATTTTCAACTGCACAATAGACCATAGGTTTCATCCCTTCATTGTCCGTCAGCTGTGTTACGCCGCTTTTAAATTCCGTCGGCGCACAGAGACGAGCCGTCGCCTTTGGAGTTCCCTGTAAAATATAGGATCCACAGCAAGTATCGTGACTCGAATTTGTTATTCTTTGCCCTTGAACTTTGATATCCGTCGCTCCGCAATGCTGACTGCGATTATATACACAAGAGGTTACCGTACATTTCAATCTTTCAGACATTTTTTCTCCTTCTTTCTGTTCATTCGGTAAAATCAGCTGTTGATTCTTTCTTAGCTTTTCCTTTTTCGCTAAAAATATAACGTTCCCGTCAAAGTTCATTTTAGAAAACGATTTTTTATAATTTTGATTTTAACAACCCTGGATCAGAGGACTTGAAGATTTATTTTATGAATAATAATGCATATTTTTTGATGAATCCAAGAAACTTTTTTAAAGAAAATATAAAATCGCCAACAGAAATCCTTGACAGTCTTTCTTTTCTTCGATATAATGAAATTTATAAGAGGATGGGGCTATGGCGCAGCTGGGAGCGCGCTTGAATGGCATTCAAGAGGTCAGGGGTTCGATCCCCCTTAGCTCCACCATTATTCATTATACGAATCTCGTTTCGACTAATTATGCGGTGAGGTTCTTTACTCGTTTAAATCCAATAAGCTAAAAAACCTATTAAATGAAATTATTTAATAGGTTTTTATTTATGATTGCTTTTTTATAATTCAATTTTGTAATCATCAAACAACATGTAGCGTTCAATCATTATCCAAAAGTTTCTTTTTTGTCCGGCGCACAGCCTCAAAAACCGCCAAGATTTTAACCCCCCCAAAAAACGCCTTTTTTAATAATTCTCACTTTTCCTTTATATTCTCCGCAAACTCTATTAAAGAATCCGGCTTTGCTTTTCAAGGTCTCCCCCACACACAAATTTTTGAACCAGTTTCAAAGTAATACGTTTTATAATTCCGCAAGATTCTAATGCCGCGTCCAGTCCAAAATCCCCAATTAATATCCAAACGCTGGAAGAAGCGAAGGCCTTAAAGCTATCCTCAAAAGTAGAAATTTCAGATAATACGCGACGGTCGCCCATGTCAACAAAACAACCAAATAATTTTCTATCGGTCGAACACTGAAAATATAGAGCGCCGCAATAAATATGGCTAAAAATAAAACCGAATTCGCCGTAAGTCCATTGGGCGTTGGAATCGATCGAACACTCCCAAAAATAAAGACGGAAATGAACAACTTAAAAAATTCTTTACATATTTTTTTGACCAGGATAGTAATTCATAAATGTTTCCCTACCCAATAAGCGGGCAATGGCTTGTGCAGCAGCATCCAACTCTTCATATGTGTGCGTGGACATCAAAGCAATTCGAAGTCTTTCACAGCCTTTCTTGACTGTTGGAAACCGAATCGCCGAGACAAAAAACCCCTCTTCCAACAATTGCTGCGCAACCTGCAACGCTTTCCCCTCATCGCCTATAAAAATAGGAATAATAGCCGTCTGGGAATTCGTGTAAATTCCGTTTCGGACTAACGCTTGGCAAAAATGTTGCGTGTTTTGCTGCAATTTCGCTACTTTTTCTGGATGTTGTTCGATGATTTCCAAGGCTTTATAAGCAGCCGCCATGGTTGTCGGAGACAACGACGTAGAAAAGATAAAACCACGCGCCTTGTTTTTTAAATATTCGATCAGAATCGTATCTCCACATACAAACCCACCTTCTCCGCCGATCGCTTTGCTTAGCGTCCCCATAAGAATATCCGGATTCCGGTCAAGTCCATAGTGTTCAACCGTTCCATGCCCTGTTTTTCCAATAACTCCCGTAGCATGCGCCTCGTCAATCATAGATAAAAAATGATATTGGTCGGCAATTCGCATGAGTTCTGGTAAATTGACAATGTCTCCATCCATGCTAAACACCGCGTCGCTGACAATCACCCCTTTTTTTCCACTATACACTCGAGCTTTCGCTTCCAAATCCTCCATATCATTATGTTTATAAACCACAATTTTCGCTTTTCTTAACCGACATCCGTCAATGATGCTTGCATGATTCAATTCATCGCTCAATATAACCGAATCTTTATCGCAAATTGCAGAAATTGCAGCCAGATTAGCAACGTAGCCGGTATTAAAGACCAAAGCCGCCTCCGTTTTTTTAAAATTTGCCAGCTTTTGTTCCAATTGTTCGTGAATGCGCGTATTGCCTGTGGTTAAACGGGATCCTCCTGACCCTACGCCATATTGTTTAAGAATTTCTATGGTATATTCTTTGACTTCCGGATCGTTCGACAAATCCAGATAACTATTGGAAGCCAACATGATACGATCTTTCCCTTTATACGTCACATGAGTACTTTGCGCCGAGGTAAGCGGTTTCATGGTTCGATACAGATTTTTTTGTTTAAGATTTTCCAGTTCCTGATAAAATTCGTTCCATTTCCATTTATTATTTTGAGCGGGCGTTTGATGACGTTTTTCCATGATATCTTCCGTCCTTTTTCTTTTTATACGATCCACCAATTTTGGGGAAAAAGCAATCTCGGAAAATTCATCGAGGCTCTTGCGGCGTAACGGTTGTATTTATTTGATCCACTATAACGGGTTGATGCTGTAAAAAGTCTATCGTTTCCCGCACCTCTTCCTCTTTGCCCCGATACAAAAAAATTCGTCCGCCCTTTGCTAGCCCGAATTCTTTAATATGGCTAATTCGTACATACCCTTTTTCCTTGGAGGAAAAATATCCAGTCACATAATCGGGATCATCGGAAATACAAATTTCTCCTATAATATGAGGGGCGTTAGCAACCTTAGTCGCCAATACGATGGCTTCCATATAATGATTTTTACACGAAATAGACCGCTCGTTTTCCCCAGAATACGCAGCATCCATATAAGTCGCCCGGATTCCCCGTTCTAAATCCGAATCCAAACGCTGCATCGTATCGACGTTTAATAGAAGAGCGCCTCTTAAATCATACGCTGCATTCATCATCTCCATAATTTCAGCGGCGTTTTCAATGCCCATTTCTTCTAGCATCTCAATAATAACACGGCGTCCTTCTTCCGGGGAATGCGTGTTGCGCTCGATCACTGGCAGCGCAGTCAAATGAAGCAGATTTTCCTCTTTTACTTCTTCTATTTTTATGTTCACAAAATCCGGTTTTCCTTTTGAATGTTGCAGAGCGCGATCCATTAAGCGACTCACGCATATATTGATTTCCTCTTGCGGAATGATTCTTTCAGCTCCGGAAATATGTTTATTCTTCCGATCGTTCTCATCCCACTGGCTTGCGCGCATTTTGACGCTGTATAGCATTCGGAAACCTCCTTTTCCATTTCAATTCCATTTATTGTATACTTTTATAAAAATAAAGTTTACAATCACTATATAAGGTTTCCGTTTATTTGTCAACTTTTTTATTATTTTAGTTTACAATACGTTTCTGGCTGGTTCTACTTCATCCCCGCTTACTTACTACCCCTACGGCATCTTGAACGAAAAAATTTTTTAATCCATCATGAAACCCGTTTTGCTTTACGAATAACGTACACGTTCCTTTGATTTGACAGATGTTTCCGGGTCTCTTATAATAAAAGAACCGTAAGTATCCTGCTTTCAGGTGATATATATATCAACGATTTTTTACACGTCAAACGATAAATGAAATGATTTTTCAATCAGCATTTTCCGGCATTGAATTTGCCGGCATGCAGGAGGTAGAAAAGGGAATGGATCGAACATATGATTTTGTCAAAATCGAAAAGAAATGGCAAAAGATCTGGGAAACGGAAAAAACCTTTAAGGTAGAAGCCGATACTTCTCGTCCGAAATATTACAATCTGGAAATGTTTCCCTATCCATCAGGGAATCTACACATGGGACATGTCCGGAATTACGCTATCGGCGATGTGATTGCCCGCTTCAAAAGCATGAATGGATTCAACGTATTACATCCCATGGGCTGGGATTCTTTTGGTCTTCCAGCTGAAAATGCAGCGATCAAGCATGGGATCCCTCCCAAAAAATGGACACTGGACAATATTGACAATATGCGCTCCCAACTGAAGACCATGGGAATTAGCTATGATTGGGATCGGGAAGTGGCGACCTGTAAACCCGATTATTATAAATTTACGCAATGGATGTTCTTGCAATTATTCCATAAGGGACTTGCGTACAAAAAAGAGGCTTCAGTCAATTGGTGTCCGGGCTGTCAAACGGTTCTAGCGAACGAACAAGTGGTCGATGGAGCTTGTGAACGCTGTGACAGCATCGTTGAAAAAAAGAAATTAAATCAATGGTTTTTCCGCATTACAGACTATGCGCAACGCTTGTTGGATAATCTGGACAATCCCGCACTGATGCCAGGCTGGCCAGAAAAAGTCAAAACGATGCAGCGTAATTGGATCGGCCGTTCTGAAGGATGTGAATTTTCGCTGGAAATAGCGGATCGTGCCGAAAAAATTACCGTCTACACAACCCGACCGGATACCGTATACGGGGTGACTTATATGGTTCTGGCTCCGGAACATCCCCTTGTGGAAGCAATCAGTCAAGGAACTGAACAAGAAGAAGCTGTAAAAGATTTCGTATATCGGATGCAATTCACGTCGGACATTGCGCGAACCTCTTCCGACGCCGAAAAAGAAGGGGTTTTTACAGGGGCTTATGCGATTCATCCGTTGACGCAGGAAAAAATCCCAATTTGGATTGCGAATTATGTTCTTCTTGATTATGGAACCGGCGCTATTATGGCGGTCCCTGCCCATGATCAACGGGACTTTGATTTTGCTCAGAAATATGGTCTTCCCATCCAAGTGGTCATTCAGGGAGAAAACACGCCTTTAGACGGAAATACTCTAACTGAAGCCTATACGGGCGACGGGAAACTCGTTCACTCTGCCAATCTGGACGGTTGTTCCGTTGAAGAAGCCAAAAAGAAAGTAACGGCACATTTGGAAGAATTAGGTATTGGTAAAAGGACTGTTAATTTCCGCCTGCGGGATTGGTTGATTTCTCGCCAGCGTTACTGGGGAGCACCCATTCCAATAGTTTATTGTGAAAAATGTGGGATTGTTCCCGTCCCCGAAGACCAACTTCCGGTGCTTTTGCCGGAAAGCGTTTCTTTCAAACCCAATGGCGAATCTCCCTTAAAGTATGCAGAAGAATTCGTGCATTGCTCTTGTCCGAATTGTGGAGGCAACGCCTCGCGTGAAACGGATACCATGGATACATTTGTTTGTTCCTCTTGGTACTATATGCGTTTTTGTGACGCCCATAACGATCAACTTCCTTTTGACAAAGAAAAAGCCAAATATTGGATGCCGGTTGATCAATACACCGGTGGAGTCGAGCATGCCATTTTGCATTTAATGTATGCGCGTTTCTTTAATATGTTTTTAAAGGATATGGGCCTTTTGGAAAACGAAGAACCCTTCAGTCGACTGCTGACTCAAGGCATGGTACTGAAAGATGGAACCAAAATGTCCAAATCATTGGGCAATGTTGTTAGCCCAGAAGAAATCATCAATCGCTACGGTGCAGATACCGCTCGGTTATTTATTCTATTCGCCGCCCCTCCAGAAAGAGACTTGGAATGGAGCGACAAGGGTGTTGAAGGCTCTTATCGTTTCTTAAATCGTATTTGGCGGTTGGTCGGCGAGTGTATCGAAAAAGCTAACGCCGGAACGATTCCTTCATCTTTAAATGAAGTCAGTCAGGAACTTCATCGCAAAACCCATGCCACAATAAAAAAAGTGACAACCGATATTCAAGATCGCTTCAATTTTAATACCGCGATTAGCGCTATGATGGAGTTGACCAATACCTTGACGGCTTGCAAAGATCATAAAGATTTATGTCCCGAAGTCCTGTACGAAACCATTCAAAGCTTGCTGCTGCTGTTAAGCCCGGTTACCCCGCACATTTGCGAGGAACTCTGGCAGGCATGCGGTTTCAATGGAAAAATTTCCGAACAACATTGGCCCGTTTGGGATGAAAGCGCACTAGAACAGGCAGAGATTGAAATGGCGGTACAGATCAGTGGCAAAGTGCGGGATCATATGATGATTGGAACCCATTTATCGGTCGAAGAAATTCAAGCGGCTGTATTGTCCAGTGAAAAAATTCAAACTCTGATTGAAGGAAAAGCCGTCGTCAAGGTTGTGGTTGTTCCAGGAAAACTTGTGAATGTTGTGGTAAAATAAACAATTCTTGATAAAAAAGACAGATAGGAAACTTTCTATCTGTCTTTTTCTTTAAAATTTTATCCGCTATTTAAACCTTCATTTTTGTTCTGCAAAATATTCAAGTCTGCACGTTCGATCCGTTACGCAATTTTTTACACACTCCCATGATTGATGGCAATGTAAAAATTAACCCGTGAATCCAGTCCTTTAGGCAAATCTGCCACGTAATGATCAAACCAATCGTCATCCTAGTACTGCATGGATATTCTCTTGAAGCGCTTCACCAGCTTCTTTTCATAATTTTTTATTCTTCCTTCTGATATACGAATTTCATATAAAGGTCTAGCAAAGAGGACTCTTTCAAAATTATTTTATCTTTAGAAATTTCCATATTGATTCATGATAAAATAAATGTTTCTTTTATCCTCAAGTATCTCGTTATCGTCTTTTTAGTGAAAAACTATATGATGTTTTTTCACTTCATAACCGAATTCCTTTGATATCTTTAATACGTGACAGAATAACATTGCAACTATAGCGAACCAGTCCAGGAAGAGGATCAATAACTTTTTGCAACAGCAACTCCATCTCTTCGCTAGAAGATGCAACTGCATGAACATGCAATTTATTCTTCCCCGTTACACGATAAATCTGCGTAATGGTTTCGTTACTCTCTAGAATATTCGTCGCTTCAGCTAGTGCATCCGGCAAAATCTCCATTTCGAAATAGCAGGATACCGCCCCGCTAATTTTTTGAGGATTAATAATGGTTGTATACGATTCAATAATCCCTTGCTGCTCAAGAGATTGGATACGTGCTTTAACCGCTACTCGGGAGATCCCCACCTGTTTTCCAATCTCCGAATACGAACTGCGTGCATTTTGGATCAGAAGCCGAACAATTTTCTGATCCAACGGATTTAATCCCTCTAAAAACATTCTATCCCACCTCCTCAAACCTTTGATTAAAACGAACAGATGAATTATATCGCACATCAGATAAAATGTAAATTTATTCTTTACAAAAGAATTAAACAGCATTATAATAATTTCAATTCGTAAGTTTTAGATTTCTATTTGGAGTTTTTCATGAATACTGACTTGACGCGTGGACCCATCATGCGCTCTATGCTGATCTTTTCCCTCCCAATGGTCTTCGGAAATATATTACAGCAAGGCTACAATGTCGTAGACACACTCATCGTGGGACAGTTTTTGGGGAAAAACGCCTTAGCCGCCGTCGGTTCATCGTTTACGCTGATGACTTTCCTCACTTCCATTCTCTTCGGTCTCTGTATGGGAAGCAGTGCAGTATTTTCGATTCGCTTTGGAGAACGAGATGAAAATGCCCTGCGTGAAAGTCTGCACGCGTCCTTCGCACTTATTGCTGGCGCAACGTTATTGCTGAATATTCTGGCTTTTCTCTGCCTGGATGGAATCCAGATTTTTCTTCATGTTCCAGTAGAAATTTGGGACCCTATGCGCGAATATCTGAAAATCATCTTTTGGGGAATTGCCGCCACTTTTTTCTATAATTATTTCGCCTCATTTCTACGGGCGCTTGGGAACTCCCTTATCCCATTGATTTTTCTGGCCATCTCAGCCGTTTTAAATATCATTTTGGATTTATGGTTCGTATTGGGACTGGATAAAGGCGTGGCCGGTGCAGCTGCGGCAACGGTAATCGCTCAATACATCTCTGGATTGGGTATCGCAATTTATTCTTGGCACGGTTTTCCCTTATTCTGGAAGAACTTCCACGTTCGATGGCGGCGTATCAAAGAAATTGCTCATTTTTCTATCTTGACATGCATCCAACAATCTGTGATGAATCTTGGCATTCTCCTCGTACAAGGCCGAGTCAACAGCTTCGGTCCGACCGTCATGGCCGCTTTTGCAGCCGCCGTCAAAATTGACGCTTTTGCTTATATGCCCGTACAAGATTTTGGGAATGCCTTTTCTACATTTATCGCTCAAAATTACGGAGCTAGACAGGCCAAACGCATTCGAGCAGGTCTAAAAGGGGCTGTCTTCGCATCCCTTGTTTTTTGTATAATCCTCTCAACGGTCATCTGGTTCTTTGCCCAGCAGTTAATGGAACTCTTCGTTGGCCCGGAAGATTCGGCGACTGTTCTGGAGGGAATCCATTATTTACACATCGAAGGCGCCTTTTACGTTGGAATCGGATGTCTGTTTTTGCTGTACGGTTTGTACCGCGCACTTGGGAAGCCAGGAATCAGTGTCGTACTGACAATTATCTCTCTAGGAAGCCGCGTCGTATTGGCCTACGTGCTGTCATCCATTCCGACAATCGGCGTTTCCGGGATTTGGTGGTCGGTTCCAATTGGTTGGTTTCTGGCGGACGCAGTAGGTATCGCCTACTATTTTCTCAGGAAACAACAATTTTTTTCTTGGGAAAACCAACAAGATCCCGTCAAAGAAATTGGTAGGAGGTTTGAAAAATGAAAATTGTACTGTTAGAAGGGTTGGGGGTTTCGAACCAAATCATTGAAAAGCATGCCCGAAAATTGGAAAGTCTAGGACATACCTTGATCGCTTATGAAGAGAGCGTCGATCCGGACCTGCAAGTGGTACGCAGCCGCAATGCCGACGTTATCATGTTGGCTCATACGCCGCTGTCCACCGCCGTCCTGGAGAAAACGCCTTCCCTAAAGTTCATCAATGTCGCTTTCACTGGAGTTGACCATATTCCCGTAGCCCAAGCCAAGCAGCAAGGTATTGCCATCAGCAATGCATCGGGCTACGCAACCCAAGCAGTAGCCGAGCTTTGTCTTAGTTTTATGATCCAACTGCTTCGAAAAATAAACCAAACAGAAGCTCGTTGCCGAAATGGAGGAACAAAAGACGGACTGGTCGGACGTCTTTTATGCGGGAAGACGGTAGGAATCATTGGCGCAGGAGCCATTGGAAGAAAAGTCGCGGCCCTCTGCAAGGCTTTTGGATGTTCCGTCTTAGCATACAACCGAAGTCCCGTTTGCGATCCCATGATTGACGAACTGATTTCTTTAGAAGAGCTGTTGATCCGATCAGACATTGTTTCTCTCCACTGCCCTTTAACGGAGGAAACCAAGGGAATGATCGGAAAAAATCAGCTTTTACAAATGAAAAAGGACGCCATCCTTATCAATACTGCAAGAGGAGGAGTCTTAGATTCTGCCGCCTTGGCCGAGGCACTGAAGAACGGGCAAATTTCTGGTGCAGCTTGTGATGTTTTCGAGATAGAACCCCCTTTGCCTGCGGATCATTCTCTTTTACACTGTCCGAATATTCTCGTCACGCCGCACATTGCTTTTTCCTCTGTGGAATCCCTAGAGCAACGAGCCGAGATTTTATTTCAAAATCTATATTCCTGGTTAGACGGCAAACAGCTCAACGTGGTTTGATCCGTTTTTGTTGACGCTCACTTGTTCCATAGGTATTTTGTTCGTAAGCAATCTTTTTGGAAAATTTCCAAAACTTTCGTCTCTTTGAAGCTTACCCAGGATCAATCCATCCATTATTGGATCATTAGAAATAATTTTACGTGTTGGTCGTGCTTTTAGAAAACGCTGTTCTCAGGATCGCGTGCTTGCTGCATCGACATTGTTTCCCCCATCATTTCCTATCATTTCCTATAACAAATTGATCTTTTCCCTTGTTTTTCGCCTGATAAAGATAATCATCCGCCTGGCGGTAAAGATCTTCTATCTCTTGGGAAGAAGTAACAGGAACAATCCCCATGCTGCAGGACACCTTATGTGTGATACAATGAATCTGATAAACACTTTGCATAAACTGGTTTAATCTTTTCTCCAGTTCTTTCCGATTACAAGGCTTGTAGAAGAAAACGGCAAATTCGTCCCCACCCAGGCGCCCCACAATTCCCATATCCGAAAAATTTTCCTGTAAGCGCTTCGCTACATGGCATAAAACTTTATCCCCCTTGGGATGTCCGAAAGAATCGTTAATATGTTTAAAGTGATCGATATCCAAAACCATAAAATATCCAGCAGCCCCTTCCTGGGGGACAAATTCCGCTAAGAGACGTTCGCAAAGAGGGAAAAAACCTTTACGATTCATCAAGCCTGTTAATGAGTCCGATTCCGCTTCGTAGCGTACATAGGTTGTATAGCGGAAGACCAATGAGAGAAACAACCCCACAAGAAAAGTAAGTGAAAGAATCCCCAAAACGAACTGAATTTGTAAATGAACCAGATTACCGTAGGTCGTGTCGTCTATATGATAGCCGCTGACGTCCAACACATAATCCATCCGATGTAAAAAATAAAAAGCAATGGCACAAACCGACGCTACCGTCAGAACAACCAAAAATACGGTGGATCGAAGGCTTCTGTCATTCATCAGATGCAAATGCTGCACCACCTGCATTCGATGCTCAAAATTCCGGTAAAACGTCGTATTTCTCACACAGTAAGCCGCTAAAACGACAACCGTCGTAACAATCATAGTCAAAGTATTTCCGAGCGATCCAAAACTGTTAAAGGTGCTGAAAACATTAAGCCCCATTTCCGGAAAAAGTATTCCCATAAAAGCATAAACAAAGAGAGAATGAATGAGTCTTCCTGAAAAAGAAACCAAGGAAATCCAAAACAACGAAGCCCGCCGAGATTTTTTCGCCCAAAAAAACAGCAACCCAACGACAAACCCAAACAAGACCCGGGAACCAATACTCAAAAAAAGACTCGCAATAGGCTCGCCACTGAGGATCGGAGAAAAAATGCGATCTCCTGCAGATACATAAGTCGCCGAAGCTTTCCACATACTGGCTAAACCGAATACCAATCCAACCAGCGCCGAGGCTCCAGGACCTAGCAGACAGCCAGCCAAAAGTACTGGAATGTAGGCAAAAGTAATCGAAATGGGTTCAATATGGAGATAACCAAGAAAAGAAAAGGACATAAGTAACTCTACAGCGATCAATCCCATAAGTAAATATTGTTGAACCAAATTGTTTTTATAGGATTTCAAAAAATTCTTCAAGAAAATCGCCTCCCTTCCACCACAATAGCACACTTTCGGCGTCTTCTTAATTCGTTCCTTAAAGGTTCTAGCGAACTCCTTGCACAAATTAAAACAATCAATTCCTGTCTATCCAGCACAGCACGGACTCTTTTTCGAATCTGGATAGGAATATTTTTTCACTTTCCTCCCAACCATGCAGCGCCAATTATTCCTGCGTCATTGCCCAGCTGAGCGAGTTTTACACGATGTTTTTCTCTCCTGTTTTTATTCACCTGGTATCCATACGTTTCCCGGCTGACACGCGGAATTAAAAGATCTAATAGAAGCGGGCCTTCTTGAGAAAGCCCGCCCCCTAAACAAACCACATCCGGGTCAAAAGCATTAATAATGTTGCTTAGCCCGCAAGCTAGATCATCCATATATTCCTCGATCAGATCAATAGCCACCGGATCTCCTTGTTCGCGGGCTAGAAAAGCCGTTCGCGCATTGATTTTTTCGAAGTGGTTTTCACACAGTCGCCACATCGCACTTTTGGGATTTTGTTCCATTTTTTCTTTTGTGCGGCTCGTCAAGGCAACGGATGAACAATAGGCTTCCCAGCATCCTTGACGGCCGCAAGTACACATTTTCCCATTGCGGCGTTCAATGACCATATGTCCTAATTCTCCACCCGTATGATGAGCGCCTTGTAAAATTTTCCTATGAACAATCACGCCGCCGCCAATCCCCGTTCCCAGCGTAATCATAACAAAAATATCCGCTTCTTTTCCCGCTCCGGCCAATGCCTCTCCTAAAGCCGCTGCATTTGCATCATTTTCTAAATAGACTTTCTGGAATCCAACTAATTCCTTGATCCTTTGAGCAATAGGAACTTGAACAAATCCCAAATTATTGTTGTACTCCACGACCCCAGTATCCTGATTCGCAATGCCTGGCGCGGCTACGCCAGCATAAGAAAAATCGTCCAAGGTTAATCCTGCCTTTTGAATGAGCTCGCGACACAATGTCGCTATATCCCGTATTACCGCCTCCGAACCACGTTCAGACAAAGTTGGCCAACTGGCCTTTTGCAAGATGCAAAAATTTTCATCCGTAATCCCTACCGCAATGTTGGTTCCTCCCAAATCAACCCCAATATGGTACATGTTTCCTTACTCCTGTTTTTCCTAAATTTGACGCTAAATAAAATATTTTCGAGCCGGATCCATGAGATAAAAAGAGCCGGTAATCAATAGATATTCCGCATCTTTCAATTCTAGGCAAGCTTTTTGAATCGCATGCGCAATGTCCTCTTCTTCCACCGCCGGAATAGCTGGATAAAGGTTTTTCCACAACTGCAATAAACGTCGCCATTGCTTACCGCGCGGTCCCAAAGGCCGGGTAAAAATCACTTTTCGCGTACCGATTGATAAATATTTCAACATGGTCTCTGCATCTTTATCGTCCAAGATCGCACATATCAGAATCTTATTTTTTTCCGGAAACAATTCTTGAAGGCTTTCCGCCAGCGCTTCAGCCCCCTGTGGATTATGCGCGACGTCCACGAAAACAAGCGGTTTTTGAGAAACAATCTCCAATCGTCCCGGCAAAGATACCCCAGCAAGTGTTTTTCTTAAACTCTTGGGCGTTATACCATATCCCTGTCCAGCTAAAACCCACAACGCCGTTAGAGCAGTCGCTAAATTACGCCGTTGATAAGTTCCCAGCAGATGATACGCAAGATCTTCACATGCTAATTCTGGAAAAGCGCCTTGTATCTGAATGGTTTGACCCAATGGATGAATATTTTTTACAGTGATCTCACACGTGGCGCTTCGAATCACCGAAGATTTCCTTTGTTCAGCCGTCCGATAAATAACTGTTGCCGCCTCGTCAGGCATCTCTCCAATGACAACCGGAACCCCTTCTTTGATAATTCCCGCCTTATTTTCAGCAATTTCAGCGAGCGTACTCCCTAAAATCGTCATATGGTCATACGCAATTCCCGTAATAACGGACACACAGGGCGTAATTACATTTGTTGAGTCCCACGTTCCACCCATGCCGACTTCTAAAACCGCGATATCCACCTTTTTATCACAAAAATACAAAAAAGCCATTGCGGTTAACACTTCAAATTCCGTCGGATGTGCTAAACCCTTTTCCTGCATTTGAGGAATCCAAGCTTCGATTTGGTCGAAATACCGGTTCATTTCTTCATAAGAAATCGGTTCTCCATTTATCTGCAATCGTTCCGTATAATCATGCAGATGGGGCGACGTAAATTTCCCCACCCGATAGCCCGCATCGGCCAATGCCTGGCTAATAATTTGAGTAACCGTTCCTTTGCCATTTGTTCCGGCAATATGCACGCATGGATACTTCTGATGCGGATTCCCAAACTGCTGTAATAAAAATTGAATACGCTCAAATCCCGGCCGGATCCCAAAATGGGTGAGCTCTTCAAACCGTTTTTCCACTATCCTTCTAATATTTGTAACCGTTGTAATAATCCTTCCTTTCGATTCTGTGCTTCGGCGGCTTTACTTTTTTCTTTTTCAATCACTTCCGCTGGCGCTTTGGAAGTAAAGTTTGGATTTTTTAACTTCCCTTCAGCCTGTTTAAGATCCACTTCCACTTTTTTCAGTTCTTTCGCCACACGGGCTTTTTCTTTTTCTAAATCAATCAGCCCTTCCAAAGGCACATAAACCGCTGCCAACGACGTTAATGCCGAAATCGCATGTCGGGGCTTTTCTTTCATAACTCCCATAATTTCGATCTCTTTTACAGACGCCATTGTTCGAATGTTCTCCAGGCTTGTTTCAAGGATCCTTTGCTTGCCAGCATCAGCCATTTCTAAAATAACCGATATTTTTTTTCCATTATTCACGTTAAACTCGGCACGAATATTCCGAATGGATTTAATCAGGTTCATCACTTCCTGCATCTCCTCTTCCGCTGAGGAATTTTTCCATTTCTCCTC
>CALXSZ010000173.1 GCA_944391275.1 uncultured Syntrophomonadaceae bacterium | reverse complement strand
CGTTCCGGGATTATATTTTTATGACAACCGGGTTATTGAAATAGCCAAGCAGGTTCAACCTTCCGCCCGGGGCGAATTGGAAATAACTTCAGTGAACAACGCTTATTTGGCAATGGGCGAACTAAACGTGATAAAACTGGGAACCTCTTTCACGTGGCTGGACGCGGGAACCGAAGATTCGCTTTTAGAATCGGCTTTAACCGTACAAAAACTGCAACATGAGCAAAATCATTATGTCGGATGTATTGAGGAAATCGCTTTTAAAAAAGGATGGATCGATGCGCGACAAGTAGAAAAATTGGTTTTGGATATGAAAAATACCAAATATGGCCAGTACCTGAAACATCTTCTAGAGAAATAATTTTTCATAGGATGTTGAGAGATGTTACGAGATGTTGAGAAAGGATGGGTACATTTTTTAATTCCTTTCGATATTTGTTTCATCTTTTCCCACGTCTTTCAGAACCAAATTTATATGACATTGGCCCAAAATAGAGAATACGGATATTCTCTATTTTTTTATAAGCATTTCTGCAAACGAATAATCGTTTCTTCTATTTTCCCAGGCTCTAATCCTGAATAATTAATCAAAAAAGTGCGGGTTGGCTTACGAGCCAGCCTTGCGTCATACTGAGATAAACAGGAAATCCGAAGTTGCTGCTTCGCCGCCCGCTGGACAAGTTCTTCATCCCGATAAGAAGTCCGAACTTTTAAAAGAAAATGTAAGCCGGCTTCTTCTTCTTGAATTTCTCCATATCGCTGTAAAGGACTTTGCTGAATGCATTGAATCAGTCGATCCCGCAACGTTCGATATCCATTGCGCATGCGATTAATATGCTTTTCCAGATAACCCTGTTGGATAAACTGCGCCAACGTATATTGCTCAAAATTGGAAACCGTACAGGCATAAAACCCCAATTTCTCCCGAAATTGAGTGAGTAAAGCCCAAGGCAGAATCATATAGCTGATACGAATCGTCGGAGTTAGGCTTTTGGTGAATGTATTCATATAAACGACTTTCCCAGCCTCATCTAAACTGGCCATCGTTGAGATCGGACTTCCCAAAAGGCGAAATTCACTGTCATAATCATCCTCAATAATGAATCGTTCGGGTGATTGTAAGGCCCATTCAAACAATTCGTAACGACGCCCGACCGGCGTCACTCTCCCAGTAGGAAAATGATGAGAAGGCGATAAATGAACAACTTGCGCGCGGCTTGTTTCCAGTTTTTCCGGACACAACCCTTTTTGATCCATATCGATCGGAATCCACTGAACCCCATTGGCCTGATAAATCTTCCAAATTTTCGGATATCCTGGATTTTCTACCGCGTACTTTTTCTCTCGTCCCAACAGTTGGATGAGAAGACCATATAAATACTCCGTCCCAGCTCCTACAACAATCTGATCAGGATGAACCTCTAAACCGCGAAAAGCGCGCAAGTGTGAGGCAATCGCTTGTCTTAAAGGCCAAACGCCTTGCCCTTCCGACGGCGTCATTAGCCAAACTTTCTGCTTCGATATCACTTCTCGCATCAATTTTGCCCAAGTCGCAAAAGGGAATTGATGAGCAGACGTCCGGTTGCTCACAAGATCGGCAAAGACTCTCTCTTTTTTCGAGCTAGACGGTTCTATTTTTTTATCTATTATAGATTTCCTCATAACTGGACGAATAAATGAACTCACATAAAAAAAGCTACGCGGTTTGCTATAAATAAAACCTTCGAGCAAGAGCTGTGCATAAGCGTTTTCAATCGTTGATACGCTGACATTTTGATTTTTCGCAAAGGCCCTTTTTGATGGAAGTCGAACGTCCGGCTGGAGAACCCCCTGTAAAATGTCTCGCTTAATACACCGATAAAGATACTCATATTTTATGATGTTGGAATTTTCTGCAAAAGAATAGGTTAACACGAATCGCGCATCCTTTCTGACCGGATAAAACATCTTTAAATTGACTCTTTAAATCATGTCAATTTTGATTATACTACAAGATAATCCTATTAGAAAGAAGGTTTTCTATGAAAAGAATTGTAACGATCCAAGATATTTCCTGTGTTGGAAAATGTTCCCTAACCGTCGCATTGCCGATTATATCTGCAATGGGCGTTGAAACGGCAGTCATTCCAACGGCTGTTTTATCTACGCATACGATGTTTAAAAATTTTACTTGTCGGGATTTAACGAATGAAATCGAACCCATTGCCCAACATTGGAAAAATGAAGGAATTGATTTTGACGCCATTTATACCGGTTACTTGGGATCTTTTGAACAACTTGATATGGTTTCCCGTTTTTTCGATGCATTCAAAACTCCAGACAATGTCATTGTCGTGGACCCCGTTATGGCGGACAATGGAAAATTATATCCCGCTTTCTCCGAAGATTTTGCTGAAAAAATGGCCCAGTTATGCGGTAAGGCTGATATTATTTTACCCAATCTAACGGAAGCGTCGTTTATGACCGGGCTAGAATATCGTACGCAGTACACGGAAGAATACATTCAAGAAATGCTGGAGCGTCTGATCCATTTGGGCGCGAAACAGGCCGTTCTAACCGGGGTGAGTCTGGATCCAGGAAAAACCGGAGTAATCGGATTAAACGGAGAAACCGGGCAATTTTTCTCCTATTCACATGAACATTTGCCGGTGAGCTACCATGGTACGGGCGATATCTTTTCCAGTACAACCGTTGGCGCGTTGATGCGAAATTATGCTCTAGCCGACGCGCTTCAAATTGCAGCTGATTATACACTGGAAACGATCCGTACTACGATGGAAAACCCAAAAAGTCCTTGGTACGGGGTGGATTTTGAAACAACCCTACCGTTATTAATCCAACGGCTCAGCTCCAAGTAAGAGCGCTTATTCCAAAATCCAAAAAATTCAACGAATTTAGCTTTTCTTTTTCGTTCGGGGTAAATTCCACCGGAATTTCGCGGAACAAAATCGCAAAGTTACGATCACAAAAAAACCGATCAGCATACTCCAATCCCGCCCGACCACGGGCCAAATCCATACGCATAAGACCGCTCCGAAAAGGGCCGCGCAAGCATAAATATGTTTGACAAAAATATAGGGTTTATCGCCTGCAAAAATATCGCGGAGCACCCCACCGCCCACGCCGGTCACAACTGCGACAAAAATGACCAGAAATGTGTTATCCGCATAGCCGGCGTCCAACGCAACGCTCGCGCCACAGACCGTAAAAATGCCCAATCCGGCGGAATCCGCCGCCAAAATCGTTCGTTCATACCAACGGTGATTCTCGTTAAAAACCTGTCGAACCCAGAGAAAAAAGACCACCACGGAAACCAGTATCGCAACGACAACATATTTGGGATTCATGAATGTCGCCGGGGGCGTTAGACCTAAGAGCGTATCGCGTACAACGCCCCCGCCAACGGCGGTCGTCACGCCCAGCACGCTAACCCCAAAAATGTCCATGTTCTTTTTCAGCCCAATCATGGCACCGGATAAAGCAAAAGAAATGGTTCCAATCATCTCAAAACAAAGAATAAAGATCTGCATATTGCCTCCCTTTTTACAAAAAAACAGAGCGATTCCGTTTTAAACGGTTGTGCTCTGTCTTTTTTTATTTGCAGAAGATTTGCGGCGTTTGCATGCGCATATGGATTGATTTTCCAATGCGATGCGTCGGAAAGTTCGCGCTTCTTCGCAGGCATTTTGGGGAACACGAAACGAAAGCCCAAGCGGCTTTTTCTTACACTTCCAGCGAGGCGTTCAGATTTACCCAAATCGCTGGCCGTACGCCGCTGTATTCCATAACATTTTTTATATCGTAGTTGATTACCACCCGTAAGCCAGCGTTATTTCCTTGATTTACTTCTTTCATCCGGTTTTGTCCTTGTCCAGACGAACGTGTCCAATACTGGCTGTTGGATGCTGGAGAGTCCCAAAGAGCTTTACTTAACCAAACAAAAGGTCCCACCTCTTCAATTTCCTTATACAATTCCACTTCTTCGCAACTCAATAAAAACACTTTATCCTGCGTATCGCGTCCGCCATCCGTACTCCCTTCCACATCGCCCAAGGTCCGTAAGGTAACCTCCTCGACCGCTTCTTGGAGAATTCCCGGAAAAGCCGTTGGATAAAATTCCTCAATTAACCACTTTCGCAAATCGGAGGTTGCCCATGTAACGGCTTCTTCTGTCCCATGATATGGCTGCCAATCTAATATATCCAGACTGAGAAGCAATAGATTATCCTCCTGCCGATCCAGCACAATCCATTCAATTTCTTCATCCCCATTCGACCTATACCCATCCTGCTCATAAAAACCCAAACATACCTGATCGCCTATAACTGTTTCATTTAATTGGCTTTTTAAGCCGTTAAACGCCAAGACTGCTTGAGAACGACTCTCTCCATAGTCCCCCAATTCTATATAAAACTTCATCGCTAAATTATATTTTTCCTCGTCGAGATATTGACCCGCCTGAATATAATATTTTATCTCCCGAACATACGAGGCGCTGTCCTTATAGTCGCCCAACTCAACAAAAAGCGTCAAGGCGTCTGCATAATTTTGATTAAGCCATTCCGCTGTTGCCTGTTGATATTTTATTTCCTTTAATTCATTCAATTTTTCTGCGGCCTGCGGATTTTCGGAAATTTCAGAAAATAGTGCGTATGCGTCTTCATACTGCCCGTTTTCATACATTTCATTGGCCTGAAGGTACTTCACTTCGCGAATTTTTTCATCCACATCCCTATAATCCGGCATTGCTTCATATAATGCAAGCGCTTCGCCATAAATCCCGATTTGCGTGAGATCCTCTGCTCGTTCATATCGGTAAG
This sequence comes from uncultured Syntrophomonadaceae bacterium, assembly GCA_944391275.1. Taxonomy (GTDB): domain Bacteria; phylum Bacillota; class Syntrophomonadia; order Syntrophomonadales; family Syntrophomonadaceae; genus CALXSZ01. Next base: position 2,552 of record CALXSZ010000173.1, on the reverse strand, counting down.
AATTTTCAATTTCTTCTGCTTTTGCTCTTGAATCTTCTGCTTTTGCTCTTGAATCTTTATAGTCCAACATATTGGAAAAAATCGCGTAGGCTTCATCATATTGTCCACTGTCATACAGCGCCATCGCTTCTTCATAACGATTCCCTCGCTCCATAAATGACCCTATTGAAGCAATGGTTCCCCAAAACAAAACAACGCCTCCTACAATCAGCCAAATCTTTCCGAATCCCTTGTGCTCATTTTTTCTATGCTGTTTTTCTGTTTGTTTAAACTTTTCTCTTGATTTTAAAAGTTCAATTTTACGTTTGCAGACAACAATCTGCTCTTCAGAATCCTCATAATCTACAATCTTTTCAAAAAGGCTTTTTGCCTCCTCCAATTCAGCAATAGTCGCATCCGCATTCGCAAACGCCAAATTCCACGCTTTTTCATAAATAATTTCTTCGGGAGTCCGATTCAAAAGTTTTTGCTGTCGTTCCCATTCTTCCCGGGCCTTTCGTTCTCGTAATTCTCTTTCTTCGTCTGTTCCGTCTTTCCCAAATAATGACCGAAATTCTTTATCATAATCCGCCTGCTGTTCATTTTTGTACGTCTTACGAAAAGACTCCTCTTCCGGCGATTCTGTTTTTGCTTCATTTTTTGACTTTTCCTCAAAATCCGAATCTTCATCCTCTAGGGAAATGGTTTGCTTGGTCCCGCAATATTTACACACGGCAACGTTATCTCCGGGTTTTATTTCCAGCTCGCCTCCGCACATCTCACACGTAATAACGGCCATATTTTCTCCCCCTCCACTTTTCATCCTTTCCTTATTGCTAGCTAAAACTTTTTCTATATATTCAACCTATGCCGGCGTTTGCGTAAAATATTTAAACAGCTGAACCCCAACCAAAACAACCACCAAAACAAGTACTACAATAACCAAAATTTTTTTCATCCGATACTGGCGTTTTCTTTTGAGTTGCTTCTGTTTTTTTTGGGCCTGTTTTTCCGTTTCTTCCTGATATTCCCACTGCGTCACCCGCTGCGCCCGTTCTTGTTCTTCCTGGATTTCCCGGGAGATCTCCTCTATTTCGTACATAAAACCGCGCGAATCATTCGGATTATCCCAAACTTCGCTATTTTCCGAACGTTGTAAGTCAAAATCAAACTGATTCTTTATACGTGTTTCTCTATCAAAATCTTCGGTCGAAGTGGTTTTTCTCCTGAAAATCACTTCTTCTCCATCTTGGTTCTTTTCCATTAAACGATGATACAATTCCGGGGAAACCAGCCCCATTCGATGCCATTGTTCCAACTGTCTATTTGCTTCGATCGTTCCCAAACACCGCTCATAAATCTCTGCAATACGTACTTGCTCATTCAAGCTATTTCCTGCCTGTTTCATGCAATATTTCCAGAGTTTTCGGTGATAATCCCGCGACTCGCTGATTTTCAGCAAGGGTTCAAAATGAACGGATTTAAAAACGCCAATAGCCGCAAAAGCCAGCAGCAATTCTTTCAGTTTTTCTTTTGACATTGCAGGAAGAGGAGACGTTGCATTCAATAAAATAAATTGCGTAATAGCCATCAATTCTTGAACGGAGAGCAAATAGCTTTCAATTAATATCGGCGAATGAAATTGAAGTAAAATTTCCGTCCGCACATCTTGTAATCCACAATTTTCCAATTGGCCTACATAATAACTACACTGTTCAAAAAGTTTTCGAATACCTGTATGATCCGAAATGGTCATGTGCAAGGGATGACGCGAAAGAATTTGGAAATCCTCACGAATCGTTTCATTTAGCACATTCCTGATCCGAAGCGTTAATTCTGGTTTTTGCTGGCAGAATTGCTCATACGAATTGAGATAATCAACCAGTTCCACATCATTCAGCCACTGCCGTAAAGGAGCCAGCATGGCTGTTCGAAGTTTAGGCGAGGGAATTTGTACAATTTGTGCCATCAATTGAAAATAGGCGGGTAATTGACGGGCTTCTTCCGATTGGGCCGCTTGCCACAATCCCCAATAGGCATCATAACAGGCTTGCATGTCCAAAACGGCTGGTTCTTCTGCCATTGTTTGACATTGGTTGATTTTTTCTTGTAAATCCTGAAAAAGTTCGTCTACGGATTCCATCGGAAATTTCTTAATCAAGCGATGAAACTGCATATTCGAAATCTCCGCTAAGCGCCGACTACAACGGGCTTTATTTTCCGGATAACAATCCACTACAGGAAGATCCTCCGGATGCTCCTGCATCATTTCAACCAGTTTTTGATATTCTTCCTCCACTAGCGCATCTTTCCGTTGTGCAAGAGTTTGCAGCAAATCTTGTACAGGAACATTTCCAAAACATTCTGCTAAAAGGTCTCGATATTGAACAAATACGTTATATTGTTTATATTCATCCCCTTGGCACTGTTGCAAGAAAATTTGAGCTACAACTTCTAATAATTCATCTTTTCTCCATTCCACTGCCGGAAAACGGGCGCCAATACGGTTGAGCGTATCAGTGAATTGAAGAATTTCTTCCACAGTTTCCATTTTTCGAACTTCCTGTTTTGCC
>CALXSZ010000172.1 GCA_944391275.1 uncultured Syntrophomonadaceae bacterium | reverse complement strand
GGGTGCTGCGGAGGAAATTTCCCGTATTTTGCGTTTGCCTGCCGCTGCGGGCGTGGACAATTTTTTTAATGGGCGTGTGGAATTAGTAGAGTTTCGTTTAGGCGCCAATAGTCTCTTAGAAGGTCTTCCATTGTCCCAATTTCGGGAAAGAATCGGAAAAGGGGTTTTAGTTTGTACCGCTGAGCGGGCCGGGAATATTCAAATTCCCAAAGGACATTATGTTCTACAGGCGGGGGATCGAATTAGTATCACCGGGACGCCGACGGATGTGTATCACTTTTTCCATCGTATTGGTATTTTAAAGAAAAGGATAAAAAACGTCATGATTGTTGGCGGAAGCCGTATCGCGACATACTTGACCCAATCGTTGCTTAGTACGGGTATTCAAGTTCGGATTGTTGAAGAGAATGAAAAACGCTGTCAGGAAATTAAAACGCTCATCCCCAAGGTTGAATTAATTCATGGAGACGGTACGCAAACGGATGTGCTGTTGGAAGCGGGCCTGGAAGAAATGGATGCTTTTGTTGCTTTAACCGGCTCAGACGAAGAAAATATCATTGTGGGGATGTACGCGGCGTTTCTTGGGGTGGCTAAAGTCGTTGTGAAGGTGAATGAGCAGCATATTATTGATATGATGGAAGGTTCCCCGTTGGATAGTTTTATTCAACCGAAAAATATTTGTTCCGAGCAAATCTTGCAATACGTGCGCGCGATGCAAAACGCTTCCGGGAGCAGTATGAAAACGCTTTATAATCTTTCAAATGGGCAGATCGAAGCGTTGGGGTTTCAGGTCTTGAAGGATTCAAAATGTATTGGGCGCCCCTTGAAAGATTTACCGATCAAAGAAGAAGTTTTAGTTGCTTCCATCAGTAGAGGAAAATTTTCTTTTATACCAGATGGGAACGATGAGATCAAAGTGGGCGATCATATCGTGGTCATTACATCGGAACATGGTATGCATGAGCTGGATGATATTTTAAAAGAATAATACATGAGGTATATGCATGAACTATCCCATTATTTTTCAAATATTAGCGCGCGTTGCCGGAATTGAGGCGGTGTTATTATTATTACCCATGGGAATAGCCCTTTATTGCGGAGAAGAAATAGACGGTTTTCTTGTAGCCAGCGTGACCGCTCTTCTGGTTAGTCTTCTTTTCTTTCGTATCCGTCCGAAAAACACGGCGCTTTATGCGCGCGAGGGCTTTGCCAGCGTAACTCTTTCCTGGATTTTGCTCTCGATCATTGGCGCTATTCCGTTTACCGTAGGAGGGTCCTTGACGTATACGGATGCTTTGTTTGAAACGGTATCCGGCTTAACGACGACTGGCGCCAGCATCTTGCCGAATGGCCCGGAGGAATTGGGAAAAGGGCTTTTATTTTGGCGAAGTCTGACTCAGTGGATTGGCGGGATGGGGGTGCTGATCTTCATGATGGCTGTCGTGCCGCTGGCGGAAGAATATTCGATGCATATTATGCGGGCGGAAATCACGGGTCCTGTGACAGGGAAACTCGTTCCTCATATGCGCAAGACCTCCATTTGGCTGTATTTGATCTATGTTGCCTTGACGGGAATCGAAGTGATTTTGCTAAAGCTTGGAGGAGTATCGCTCTACGATGCGCTGGTTCATGCTTTTGGGACCGCTGGCACAGGCGGGTTCAGCAATTATAATTTAAATGTCGCCCAGTTTAACAGCGCTTATATTGAAATGATTGTCGGCGTGTTCATGATTTTGTTCGGGATTAATTTTCATTTATATTATTTAATTCTCATGAAGAAAATTCATTCCGTTTTACGCAATGAGGAACTATGGTGGTATTTGGGGATTATTTTATTTGCAACCGTTAGTATTATGTTAAATATTTATCATCTCTATGGGAATTTACCGGTTTCTTTGCGCCATGCGTTTTTCCAGGTGAGTGGGATTATCACGACTACGGCTTATGTGACGGCGGATTTTACGCTGTGGCCGATGTACAGTCAATGCCTCTTATTTTTGCTGATGTTTTGCGGCGCTTGTGCGGGGAGTACAGGAGGCGGAATCAAGTTAGCGCGTGTCATTATTTTAACAAAAGTGGCGGTAGGCCAGATTAGACGGCTGCTTCGTCCCCGATCCTTTGAACAAGTGCGCTTGAATGGAACGATTATTGATAAAGAAGTGATCCGAAACACCTTGGTTTACTGGTATATCTATTTTTTTATCGCCGGGATTTTCTGTTTATTACTTTCCTTTGAAAATTTTGACTTGGTGACGACGGTTACAAGCGCCATTGCTTGTTTGTCCAACACCGGAATGGGATTTGGCGGGCTCATTGGACCCTATGGAAGTTTTGCAGAATTTTCCAATATGGGAAAACTCATTTTATCCTTTGGGATGTTGCTGGGCCGTTTAGAATTTTATCCAGTGCTTTTATCTTTTGCGGCTTGTTTGCCTAGGAGAAAATAGTTCGGAAAAACCGGGAATTCAACTTTCAGAATTCCCGGTAAAAAAAGGCTAAAAAAGCAATAGTGAATCATTATGAGCAACCTTCATCGGCAACCGCAAATGTTTTTATTCTATCATTTTTTCTTGTTTAATTTTGTGGTCGATCACATGACGCGCAGCCATTTCGCGATGAATATCTTCTAAAGAAATTCCCATTTCGACCATTAACACCATCGTATGATACATTAAATCGGCGATTTCATAGATGGTATTGGGTTTATCGTTTCCCTTAGCGGCAATAATGACTTCGGTTGCCTCCTCCCCTACTTTTTTTAAGATTTTGTCCAGACCTTTTTCAAACAAATAAGACGTATAGGAGCCTTCTTTTTTTTCTCGTTTGCGCTGCTTCAACATCGTCATTAAATCCGCATAAGAGAAGGAAGTTTCATCAGGATTTTCATAAACGACTTCCGTAAAACAAGAATCGGTCCCCCGATGGCAGGCTGGGCCGTCTTTTTTTACCTCAACGACCAATGCGTCTAAATCACAATCCGCTACGATCGAGACAATATGCTGATAATTTCCGGAGGTCTCTCCTTTCAGCCAAAGTTCCTGGCGACTCCGGCTAAAAAAGCAAGTGAGATTTTTTTCCAAGGAAATTTGTAAACTTTCCCGATTCATGTAAGCCAATGTGAGCACTTTTTTAGATTCCGCATCCACAACGATTGCTGGAATAAGACCATTTTTATCAAATTGTAAAGTTTTCAGATCGAAATTCGAAATCAATTGCTTTACCTCCTTACAATAATTCCTTGTTCAGCTAAAGCCTGTTTTAAATCCGGGATGGCAATTTCCCCAAAATGAAAAATAGAGGCGGCAAGACCTGCATCGACCTGGGGGAGCGTTTGAAAGAGCGTAATAAAATCTTCTATGCTGCCTGCGCCGCCAGACGCAATAATCGGGACCGAGACGACTTCGCACACGGCCTTTAACATTTCCAAATCAAAACCCCGCTTTACCCCATCCGTATCAATGGAATTTAAGACAATTTCCCCCGCGCCTGCATCTACCCCGCGGCGAACCCAATCCAATAGATCCAATCCGGTATCTTCCCGTCCGCCCTTCGCAAAAACATGATAGGCGCCCTGTACCCGTTTGGCGTCAACCGATAGCACAACGCATTGATTTCCGTAACGCTGCGCGGCTTCTTTAATTAAATTTGGATTTTGCAACGCGCCCGAGTTTACGCTTACCTTATCCGCACCGCATTTTAAAACCCGGTCAAAGTCTCCTAGCGTACGGATGCCTCCGCCAACGGTTAATGGAATAAAGATGGAAGCGGCCACTTCCGTTAAAATCTCGGTAAATAAATTTCGTTCTTCCACCGAAGCGGTAATGTCATAAAAAACCAATTCGTCGGCACCGGCGTCTGAATAGAATTTCGCTAATTTTACCGGATGCGAAACGTCGGTGATCCCAGCAAAATTCACGCCCTTTACGACGCGCCCGTCCTTTACATCCAAACAGGGAATAATTCGTTTTGTAATCATTGGGCCACCTCGATGGCTTCAGCCAAATCAATAGCTCCTGTGTAATACGCTTTACCGATAATGGCGCCATATAAATGCATTTCTTTGAGAGCTCGGACGTCCTCTAACGAAGATATTCCGCCTGACGCGATTAAATTAATCTGAAATTGCGCCGCAAGGCGTTGATAAAGCGTTCGATTGGTCCCCTGCATGGCGCCATCTCTTGAAATATCCGTACAAACCATGGTTTGTACGCCGATTTGCTGTAATCTCTCGCAAAAGGTTTCGCAAGACACCGAACTAGTCTCCGTCCACCCCTTGATTGCAACCCAACCATCCCGACAATCCACTCCGACTGCGATTTTATTGCCGTATTTGCTCGTCATATCTTGTAAAAAATCTGGGTTCGTCAGGGCGGCGGTCCCTAAAATAACCCGCTCTACGCCAGCTTCTACGTACCGAAGGATCGTTTCTTCATTGCGAATTCCTCCGCCGATTTCGACTTTTAGTCCACTCTGTTTGACAATGGAAGCGACCAGTTCAGCATGCGGAGTGGTCCCATATAAAGCGCCCTCTAAATCTACCAGATGAAGATACGTGGCGCCTGCCGCACGGAAAGTCTGCGCGAGTTGAAGCGGATGTTCCGAATAGACGGTCATTTGTCGGTAGTCCCCTTGGTACAAACGAACCGCTTTTTGTTTATATAAATCAATGGCTGGTAAAATAAACATGATTTTTTCTCCTTACGATTTCGGAAATTCATGAAAAGCCTTTAAAATGTTTAAGCCGACCGAACCGCTTTTTTCCGGGTGAAATTGACAACCCATGATATTTTCATAAGCCGCGGCGGCTGTCAGCTCGATTCCGTATTCTGCCGTAGCAATCAAGGAAGTTTCGCAATGCGCTGCGTAGTAACTATGTACGAAATAAACGCAGTCGCCCGGTTGAATGTAACGAAATAAAGGGTGATTTTTTTGTTTTAAAATTAGTGCGTTCCAACCAATGTGCGGAATTTTGAGACGCCGGGGAATTTGCCCCGCCATGGGAATAATTTCACCCTGTAAAAGCCCCAGTCCAGGATGCTCCCCATACTCGTAACTTTTTTCAAATGGGAGCTGCATACCCAAACAAATGCCTAAAATGGGTTTCCCTTTTTTGGCCTCGTTATAGACAACCTGCGCCAAACCCGTTTCCCGTAATTGTTTAGCGGCGTCGCCAAAAGCCCCTACGCCGGGCAGAATCAATTTATCCGCCTGACGCAAAATGTTCGGGTCTCCCGTAACCGTGACTTGGGCTCCGATGGCTTTCAATGAACTTTGAAGGGAAAAAAGATTCCCTACGCCATAATCAACGATAGCGATCATCATAAAACTCCTTTCGTCGAAGGAATTTCATCCGGAGAAAGTGGATCGATTCGTACGGCGGTCCGCAAACTACGACCGAGGGCTTTAAACATCGCTTCAATAATATGGTGTGTATTTTTTCCGTCCAATTGTTTGATATGCAGCGTGATCCCAGCGCTGCGAACGAAAGCCGTCAGGAATTCTTCTACAAGTTCCGTATCGAATGTTCCGACTTTGGAAGAAGAAAAATCTGCCTGAAAACGCAAACAACTACGGCCGGATAGATCTACAGCACAGAGAACGAGAGCCTCGTCCATGGGCAGAAGCATGCTGCCGTAACGCATGACGCCGGCTTTATTTCCGAGGGATTTTGCCAAGGCTTCTCCCAGAACAACGCCAATATCTTCTGTACTGTGATGATCGTCTACATACGTATCCCCTTGACAAACCAGATGGAGATCAAAATGCGCATGTTTCGTAAAGAGAGTTAGCATGTGGTCCAAAAAACCCACGCCGCTTGTGATGTTTCCTTGTCCGCTGCCGTCCAAATTTAAAGTAAGTTCAATGTGCGTTTCGGAAGTTTTTCGAGAAATCGAAACCTGACGCATGCGTATCATCCTTTCTCGTTCAGAATTTCCTCTGCGGTTTCGATAAATACTTTCATATCCTCTGGGCTGCCAATTGAAACCCGTACGTAATCAGCGGTTCGATCTTCAGGAAAATAGCGTGTTAAGATTCCCTTCTGGCGTAAAGCCTGATAGAGTTCTTTCCCTTTTATCCCCTCTTTTTTGACAAATAAAAAATTGGCTTTTGAAGGGATTATGCTAAATCCTCGTTTTTGCAACTGCGCGTACGTCCACTCGCGGGTTTCTATTATGGTTTGACACTTGTCTCGATAGTAATCGTTCGTTTGTAAAGCAGCGATCCCGGCGGCTTGCGTCATCCCGTTGACATTGTACGGATTGATGGAATTTTTTATCGTATTTAAATCCTGAATTAATGCAGAGTCCGCTATCCCCATCCCTAGACGGGCTCCAGCCAAACTGCGAGATTTCGAAAACGTTTGCGTAACCAACAGGTTATCATATTTCTTGATGAGCGGCACGCAGCTTTTTCCGCCAAAATCTATATACGCTTCGTCAATGATGACCACGTTTTGCGGATTTGTCTGCACAATTTTTTCTATCTGCTCCATACTCAGTATCCGGCCAGTGGGCGCGTTGGGATTCGCAATCACGATATTTTCGTTTAAACCGCAATAGTCGAGAGGATCAATAGAAAAATCGTCTTTTAAAGGAATCACATGCGTGGGAAGACGGTTTATTTTTGCGAAAACCGAATAAAATCCATAGCTGATATCCGGAAAAGCGATCGGATGTTGATCGTCGCAAAAAGCCATAAAGGCAAAATAAAGGATTTCATCCGAACCGTTGGTCGGAAGCGTGTTTTCAGGTTGAACCTCTAATAATTTGGCGATTTCTTGTCTTAATGCCGTACATTCCGGATCGCAGTACAAGTTTAAATGCTGGGCTGCCTGAGCGACACGTTGGACGACGAGTTCCGAAGGCACATAAGGGGATTCATTCGTATTTAACTTGATCAGACGTTTTTGTCCTTTCGGCTGTTCCCCTGGAACATAAGGGATTAAAGAAGCAAAATTCTCACTCAAAAACCGACTCATCGTTCCATCTCCTCCTTCATACGAATGAGCGCGCTTCGGGCATGCGCTTCCAAACCTTCCGCCCGAGCGAAACAGGCAATATCTTCGCAAACTTCCTGTAAAGCTTCCGGCGTGTAGTATATAAATTGGGTTTTTTTCACAAAATCATCCACTGATAACGGACTGGAAAACCGGGCGGTTCCACTCGTTGGAAGCGTATGATTCGGTCCGGCCAGATAATCCCCCAAAGCTTCCGGACAGTATTTGCCCAGAAAAACCGAACCGGCATGCTTAACTTGATCAAGAAAGTCAAACGGTTGGTCCACACAGATTTCCAAGTGTTCCGGCGCCCATTCATTGGCAATATCTACGGCGGCTTTCAGATCGTCGGCTACAATAATTTTTCCATTTTCTTCGATGGAAGTTCGTGCAATTTCTTCCCGCGGCAAAACTTGTAGCTGTTTTTCTACTTCTTGTTGAACGGCTTGAGCAACTTCCAAACAGTCCGTTACCAGGACGGCGGAAGCCATTTTATCGTGTTCAGCCTGGCTTAACAGATCCGCCGCAACAAAATCCGGCCGGCATGTTTGATCTGCAACGACTAAAATTTCGCTGGGACCGGCAATCATGTCAATATTGACGACGCCGAAAACTTGTTTTTTGGCTTCCGCGACAAAAGCATTTCCCGGTCCCACAATTTTGTCTACTTTGGGGATGGTTTCCGTTCCATACGCTAGTGCGGCGATTGCTTGCGCTCCCCCGACCATAAATACGCGATCCACGCCGGCCAATTGGGCGGCAGCCAGGATAACCGGCGCGATTTTTCCGCCTTGAGACGGTGGAGAAACC
>CALXSZ010000171.1 GCA_944391275.1 uncultured Syntrophomonadaceae bacterium | reverse complement strand
AGATTGTCACCCGACTGATCAAAGGATGCATTGAAAAAGAGTGCAAGATAAAGGGGTGGGAAATAGAGGTAATGGAAGCGAAAATGTCTCCATTAATTTACTGCTGTTAGAAAGAAATGTTTAATCTGGGAAAATATTGAATTTCTAACATAGTTTTTATAAAATAATACTTGATTTTTAGTAGAAAATGTAATAGGGTGTTAACAAGGTTGATTTTAAGGTATTTTTGGGGTTAAAGGGTTTTTTTTATTTCATTGAGAAGAACCATTTAAGATAGTAAAAGGAGGATCCGAAAATGAACAAGGCGGAATTTATCAAATAGATGGCAAAGAAAGGAGAAATGACGCAGAAAGATGCAGCAAAAGCGTTGGAGACGGTGATCGAATCGATTAAAGACGTTTTAGCGCAAGGGGATAAAGTCCAGGTCATTGGTTTTGGCAGCTTTGAAGTCAGAGAACGGAAAGAAAGAACGGTGGCAAGCCCGGGAAGTAAGAAGAAGATCGTTGTTCCGGCAACAAAAGTTCCGGTATTTAAAGCGGGTAAATCCTTGAAAGATGCAGTAGCGCCGGCAAAAGAAGAAAAAAAGACGGCGAAAAAAAGTAAGTAATTTTCTTTTTAATTGAATAAAACTAAGAAACAATGAAGATTCTGTAATGTTGCATCCAAAAGAAGCCTTCCATCTTTTTCGTGAACAGAAGTTTGATGGAAGGTTTTTTATTGTCAGCGGTTTTCTAAAGAAAAAATGGGAGATTTGCTATAATTGATGAAAGAAAGATGTATTTGGTGCCCTGTAAGGATCCATAAAAGAAAAGAAAGGAATGGAGAAAATGATCGAACAAGAACTGCAGACGGAAGTGAAAAGACGCCGGACTTTCGCGATTATCTCGCACCCGGATGCGGGAAAGACTACTTTGACGGAGAAATTATTGTTGTTTGGAGGAGCCATTCGGTTGGCCGGGGAAGTAAAGGGACGCAAGGTGGGTAAATTTGCTACTTCCGACTGGATGGAAATTGAAAAGCAGCGTGGGATTTCGGTTACCAGCAGCGTCATGCAGTTTGATTATCAAGGATACCGCATAAATATCTTGGATACGCCAGGACATCAGGATTTCAGTGAGGATACGTACCGCACGTTGGTAGCTGCGGATAGTGCCGTTATGATATTAGACGCCGCTAAGGGGGTAGAGGCCCAAACCATCAAGTTGTTTAAAGTTTGCCGAATGCGGAATATTCCCATTTTTACTTTTATCAATAAAATGGATCGGTATGGGAAGGAACCTTTAGAGTTATTAGAAGAGCTGGAGGAGGTTCTGGGCATTCGCTCATGCCCAATGAATTGGCCCATTGGAATGGGGGATGAATTTTCGGGAATTTATGATCGCCAGTATAATCGTATCGAACGATACGCGGTAGGAGAGAAGCCGGAAAGGGAATTTTTAACGCTAGGGGCTGAAGGGATCGAAAACGAAAGCCTAAAAGGGCAATTGGCTCCTGGGCAGTGGGAAAAGCTCTATGAAGACGTGATGCTTTTGGATATTGCGGGGGATCCGTTCGATCGCGAAAAAATTCTCAAAGGCGAACTGACGCCGGTTTATTTCGGCAGCGCGATTAATAAGTTTGGCGTGCAGACTTTTTTGGAAAGCTTTGTGGAATTAGCGCTCCCGCCTAGCCCGCGGCATTCTACAGTGGGGGACGTCCCGGTGGATCATCCTTTTTCAGGATTTATCTTTAAGATTCAGGCGAATATGAATCCGGCGCACCGCGATCGTATTGCTTTCTTACGCGTTTGTTCTGGAAAATTTGAACGGGGAATGAATGTGGATCAGGTGCGGACGGGAAAAAAGCTCCGCTTATCTCAGCCGCAGCAGTTTTTAGCGCAAGACCGCAATATTGTTGAAGAGGCTTGGCCGGGGGATATTATCGGTTTGCACGATCCGGGCGTGTTTCAGATCGGCGATACGTTAGGGCTTAACTGTGATTTCCAGTTTGATCGGTTGCCCCAGTTTTCTCCAGAACACTTTGCCCGGGTATTCAATATGAATACCAGTAAATATAAACAATTTCAAAAAGGAGTGGAACAACTGGTAGAGGAAGGGACGATTCAAGTCTTTAAAACGGTTGGCCGCGCTGCGGAAGAAATGATTTTAGGAGTTGTGGGAGAACTTCAGTTTGAGGTCTTTTCTTTCCGTTTGCAAGCGGAATATGGCGCGCAGATCCGTTTGGAACGCCTGCCTTATCAGTTGGCTCGGTGGATTAAGAGCGATCAACCGATTCAACCTGAAAAACTTTCCAGTCTCTCCAGTATCACGACTCGAGATCAACAGGGAAATTATGTCGTATTATGCGAAAGCGACTATGATTTACACTGGTTGGAAGAGCAAAATCCGGATTTGATTTTTGCAGAAAGCAGTTTTTGATTTTTTGTTTATAAATAAGGGGGATGAACCATGCAGGTGACGGTAAGAATTCTCGTAGAAAATACGACTATGAAACCAGGATTGAAGGCCGAATATGGATTTTCTGCTCTCATCAATGTGGATGGTAAAAAATATCTTTATGATACGGGTTTAAAGGATGCGCTTTTGCATAATGCGGATGAAATGCATCTTTCTTTGGAGTCGTGCGAAGGTATCATAATAAGTCATGGACATTTTGATCATACAGGAGCAGTCATTCCGGCGATAAAAAGATGGGGGATCCGTAAACTTTACGCTCATTCGAATTTATTTGCGGATCGGTATGGCGTTAACCCCGATCAGAGTCTGCGATATAATGGATGTGTATTTCATCCCGAAGAATTGCAAGAAGCTGGAACTACATGGATCCATACCGATTCGTTTACGGAAATCGCGGAGAATATTTATGTGACGGGACAGATTCCGCGGGTGGTTCCTTATGAAGATACCGGAGGAAATTTTGTTTTGAAAAAAGAAGGAACGGTCCTTCCGGATTTACTGGAAGATGATATGGGGATGGTGATACGGCATCCTAAGGGGCTGATTTTAATCAGTGGGTGCGCGCATGCGGGATGTCTGAATATGATACGTTACGCTATGGAAAAAACGGGCGTCCATACGATTTTGGCTTTTATTGGCGGAACGCATTTGATGACGGCTCATCAAGAGCGGCTGGAAAAAACCATCACGGAATTAAAACGAATGGATATTCGACATTTGATGCCGGCGCATTGCACAGGATTTTATGCATCTTCCCGCTTATTACAGGCATTGGGCTCGGAAATTGTGCAGAAGGCTGAAACGGGAGACGTGTTTGTTTTTCAATAAACTTCAATAAACAAGTAAAATAAAAAGCCGTATTAGGACGTCGTGAGTATTTAGGTGTGAACAAAGAAAGGTAGGCGGAGAGGATCTTTTGTGCGGATGTTTCCGCGAAGATTTCCCTACCTTTCTGGATGAACCTTTATACTCGCTTTTTTTTGGGCTAGGATGTATTCAATAGAATTTGAAAGTTGGTTTGAATGGCTCGATTAGGGTCGATTGATCCTTTCCATAAAAAATTGAACCGGGCTCTTAACGTACGAGGAAATGTTACATATCCTGTTTTTTCAGCAAGATCGTAAAAGGATTATGTGGGAAAATTTTTTCGATGATAAGGAAAATAAAAAGAATTTTTGCAATTTTAGAACGGATTAGAACGGAACGCTTCTCAGCTATTTGTGAATAAATTTTATATAAATTCACCAGATTTTTCTTGCATATTAAATGGATGCACTATATAATATGAATACTGACTGGTCGGTCAGAAAAAGGGAAGCTGAGGAGGATTTTAGATGTCAATCAAAAAACATATCCATTTATATTTGATGTTGTTGATGTTGACTCTTACCGTGGTTATCCTAACGGGGTGCGGGGCGGAGGAACAAACGCAAACTGAATCGGAGAGTTCAATTACGGTTGAAACAGTTTTTGCTCAAACTATGGATATTAGTAAGAGCGCCGATTATACGGGACTTGTAACAGGGAAAAATGAAGTTGACGTACTCGCTGAAGCTTCAGCGAAGGTAACTGCGGTTTATGTGCAGCCGGGAGATTATGTTTCGGCGGGGCAGACCATTGCGATGTTGGATACGAAGGATTATGTCAATAGTGTGACATTAGCGGAAAATAATTATCAACAAGCATTGGCGAGCAAGAAGACCAATGACGTGAATTTACAGACAGCCCAAAATAATCTGGAAAGAATCCGGAAATTGTATGACTCCGGCGCCGCCACCGAGCAGGAGTTGGAAAATGCGCAAGCCTCGGTTGATTTACTAAGTACGGGCAGTGCGGACGTAGCGGTGGATATCGCGCAAACGAACTTGCAGAATGCGCAAATTCAATTATCAAAATGTACAATTACAGCTCCGATTAGCGGAATCGTTGGCGATGTTGACGTTACGGTCGGGCAAATGCTTTCCACTGGAGGAAAAGTAGCGGTCATTACAGATGCATCGAATTTAGAAGTAGAGATTACGATCAGCGAGTCGGATATTAGCTATGTCCGAGAAGGAGACGCCGTTCAAGTCTATATTAATGCTGCTTCAGCGGAACCTTTTTCCGGCGTGGTCAGCAGTGTGGCGGCGGTGACGGAAAATGGGTCGGCCGGATATCGTGTGAAAATAGACTTAAACAATGTAGGGGGGACGATCAAATCCGGGATGTTTGCAGAGGTCATTCTTCATACGCAGAGTAGCGCTCAAACGTTGGCGCTTCCGATTAATGCCGTTATTACCAAAGCGGGGCAAAGCGTCGTTTATGTGCCGAACGAAGAAGGACGCGCGCATCAGATCGAAGTAACGACGGGGCTCAGTAACAACGAATACATTGAAATTACAGGCGGTATTGAGCTGGGACAAGAAGTGATTACTTCCGGAAATACCTTAGTAAGCGAAGGAAGCAAAATTAAAGTTTTGAACGAGGAGGATCAGTAGCTTATGATTCGCAAACTCATCGAATTTTGTATTCGTCGGCCTGTCACCGTCACGATTTTACTGGCAGTTGTGGGCGTATTAGGGGCGATCTCGTTCAGCAGCTTAAAAATTGCTTTGATGCCGGATATGGAATTGCCGATTGCCGTTGTGATGACGACTTACGAAGGGGTTGGGCCGGAGGAAATTGAGTCCAATATTACGCAGCCGGTTGAGAATGCCGTGAAATCCGTGGCTGATATCGATACCGTTTTTTCGTATTCTTTGTCGGGAACTTCCATGGTGGCAATGCAATTTGACTGGAATACGGATATGGATCAACGAATTATGGACGTCCGGGATAAGGTATCGCAAATTGAGGGATTCCTTCCGGATGACGCCGATAAGCCAATGGTCATGAAAATGAACATTGATTCCATGCCGGTTATTACAGTTACGCTGAGCAGCGACAGTTTAAACTTGAACCAGCTACAGCAAATTGCGGAAGATGATATTCAACCTTATTTAGAACGGATCAGCGATCTATCGGATATTATCGTTAGCGGGGGGATAGAAAGAGAGATTCACGTTGAGGTGGATCCGGTAAAACTTCAAAATTATGGATTAAGTCTCAGCGCGGTTTCAAGCGCCCTTGCGACAGAAAACTTTAATCAATCGGACGGAAATATTGATCAGGGAAGTCGTAAATTATTTGTGCGCAGTATGCAGGAATTTGAAAATCTGGATGATATTCGAAATGTGACCATTACCACTTCATCCGGTGTGATTCGTTTATCCGATATTGCGGAAGTAAGCGATTCGACCAAAGAGACTTCTCAATTGGTTCGAGTAAATGGGGTTAACGCCGTAGCCATTTCTTGTACGAAAGCCAGCGGAGCAAATACGGCGGAAGCCTGCGAGGAAGTAAAAATAGCGGTTGCAGAAATTATTGAACAGCTTAATGCGGATATCGAGGTACACTATGTTAACGACCAATCGACGATGGTGAATCGTACGATTGCCAGTACGGGACGCGAATTAGCGGAAGGAGCTGTTTTTGCAGCGATTGTTATTTTCCTGTTTTTAAAGAATATTCGGAGTACGTTAGTTATTTGTATTGCGATCCCGGTTTCAATTATTTCTACCTTCATTTTAATGTATTTTAATAACAGTACGCTGAATCTCGTTACGATGGGCGCGTTAAGCTTAGGCTTAGGGCGAATGGTGGACGATTCGGTCGTTGTCTATGAAAATATTTACCGACATAGGCAGTTAGGGAAAGATCCGGTAACAGCGGCGATTGACGGAGCCAGCGAGGTGGGATCGGCCGTTGTTGCAACCACCACGACCATTTCAGGATGTTTTCTGCCGATTATGTTTGCCGACGGGTTAGCGGCGGTTCTGTTTAAACCCATGGCCCAGACGATGATTTGCGCGATGATCTGTTCTTTGATCGTATCGCTTACCATCGTTCCTCTTTTAGCGTCTAAACTGATGCAGGATCGAGTGACGGAGCCTCAGTATCGTTGGACTGCGCGCTTTAGACGTCATGCGAAACGCAGAGGTCCGGTTCGTTATGCTTTAGATAAATCTGGGCATTTCATTGAATTTTAGAGCGGACGGTATACATTCGTATTGGAA
>CALXSZ010000170.1 GCA_944391275.1 uncultured Syntrophomonadaceae bacterium | reverse complement strand
CCGGAGCACCCTGTTCGGGATTCACTACAGCGGATAATCTCAACTCATTTTTCATCAGTTCAATTTGCCTACAGTATTCCGGTTTACGTACCCGCGCAATCGTACGCTTGGTCCCAAATTTTTTAGCCGTTAAGCAACACAATAAATTCGTTTCATCCATCCCTGTAACCGCAATCAAAAGATCCGCTTTGCCAACTTCCGCCTCTAAAAGCACCTCAATGCTGGCTCCATTTCCGGTTAAAGCGCTGACATCCACCGTATTTAACACATGAGTCACTTTTTCCGGCTGTTGATCAATAATAATTACATCGTGCTGCTCTTCAGATAGTCTTCGGGCTAAAGCATAGCCAATTTTCCCTATTCCTACAATAATAATTTGCATAGGTTCATCCTCTCTAAATACGTCGACCGTTTTGCGGAAATTCCAGAATAAAAAACGCCTCTTTTTTCCTGCCAATTTCGTTTCTATGCATAAAACCGCAGAGATATCACGAGAACGTTTTCCGGATTATTTGTTCATTTCCTAAGATATCAACCACGCGCACCGCAATTTCTCGGGTCTCCTCATCATCCCAAGGAACGGAAAACTGCCAATCGACATGGCGTATCCCCGCTTTTTTCCCTTCGTATAATCGCAGACTATACTTCTCGACATGGAAAGGTCCCTCCGGTTGATAATGGCTATCCAAGTCCCAATATTCGATTAATTTGAGCCAATCTTCCTTTTGCAACTCTTCCAAAAGCTCCCGTGAAAATTCATCCATTTCCCGAAGATTTGCTTCCGGTAAGCGATAACCCACAAGAGATACTTGCAAAAGTTTGCCCCCTAACGTTGTCTGAATACGAAAATCAATTTCAAGATGGTTCTCCATCTCTCTGGAAGAAGGCCAAACGGAAAATCGAAGCGCTTCCCAAGGGAACGCTTCGGGCCATTCTAACAAACGCCGCCGGCTAATACGAAACGCCGCCCCAGAAGCATCCGCCATAATCCATTTACGCCCCATCTTTTCTGCCACCAAACCGGTTGTGCCAGACCCGCAAAAAAAATCGGCTACGATATCGCCCTCTCGACTGTGCCCTCGAATAATTCGTTTTAAAAGACCCTCCGGTTTTTGCGTTTCATATTTCACATTCTCTTTCGCCGTTGGACTGAGAATTTTCTGCACTTCGGGTTCGGCCCACCAATCATCTAATGTGGCGCCCTCGCGGTGCAGCTCATAACGACCGCCTTTCGCCGCTGTAAGTCCGCGTTGAATGGTTCCCTCGCGATACGGGCGATATTGGGGCTGAAAATACCACTTTTCCCCCTTTGCATACCATAAAATGACGTCATGTTTACGCGTATAGTGCTTCTTGGGAGCGCCGCCGCCGCCATAGCACCAAACAATTTCATTAATAAAGCGATTGCGCCCAAAAAGATCATCCAAAAGCACCTTCACATAATGACTGATATGATAATCCACATGTACCAAAAGGCTGCCGTCATCCGCTAATAAATCCCGCATCAAACATAACCGCGTGGTCAACATCTGGATATAATCAAATGTCGCACGATTCCACTGGTCCTTATAAGCGACCTGACGAACCATTCCCCTACCTGCATGAATTTGGTAGTAACAAATTTGTTGGGAATCATACGGCGGATCAATATAAATCAAATTAATCTTCCCGGCCATAGGCGGAAGCGCTGCGGATGCGTCGCCCTTTAATAAATAAAGCATGGCTTCTTTATTATCCCCTAAAAAAAGCCGATTTCGCCATCCTTCCGCGGAATTTCCCGGATAAATTTCTCGAGAAGGAAGCGGGACGTCGTACAGATGGTTGTGCAAGGATTGTTCATATTCTTCTTTGCCCTTTTGGATCGCCTTACTTAATTCATCCCAAAACATGGCTGTTCCTCCTTAAGCCGGGTCAAAAAACCACGCTTCTCCTAACAAACGGTCTACAATAATCGCTACAGCCGCCCGCACCGATAAATGATTATAATCACTATACAAAGCGATCGGAGGCAAAATATAGTCGCAACTTTGTTTGAGCGCTTCCGTCATTCCCCATCCGGTCCCAAACAACAACAAAACCGCAAGATTTTCCTCTTTCATCATCCGATTCCGTAACGCCGCATAAGGCAGCGTTTGAGGATAGATTTTGGCGTCTGTCGCCACCGTTAAAGGATTTTTCCCGGTTTCTTCATAAATTTTTTGTTTGACTTCTTCTAGATCCGCGCAAATGGTCAAACGGCTTAACGCTTCCTTTCGATCGGCATTATAAACGCCGCCAAACCCCTTTTCCCAATAGCCGGATATCTTTTGTACCAATTCTCGTTGTTTTTGGGAGGGATGAACGATAAAAAACTGATCGACCCCATATGTACGAGCTGTACGCGATATATCATGAATATCTAAATTGGTAACGGACGTAGCCACTTCCTCTCCCCGACGGTTGATCATGGGATAATGTAACAGGCCAAGATATACTTTCGCTTTCTTTACTGGTTTCACGATTCGCTTTTCCTCTTCTTTTTCTTTTCAGGGATTCTGCCAAACAAAATTTCACAGAGCAAATATTCTTCTTCCTCATCGAAAGAATGTTTCAATAAAATTTCCGGGCGTTTTAAAAGGGTTCTCAACAAACTCTGCTGTTTACGCCAACGTTCGATGTTTTTATGATGCCCGGAGAGCAAAATCGCAGGAACCGTTTCCCCTTCTACTTCTTCCGGTCGCGTATATTGGGGATACTCCAATAGATCGTCGCTGAAAGATTCTTCCTCGGCAGAATGAGCGTCGCCCAAAACTCCCGGAACAAAACGTGCTACAGCGTCCAACAGCACCATAGCCGGCAATTCGCCGCCGGTCAAGACATAATCCCCAATCGAAATTTCTTCATCTACTTTTTTCATCACACGTTCGTCGATTCCCTCGTAATGGCCGCATAGAAAAACCAGATGATCGTATTCGGATAATTCTCTCGCTATTTGTGTATTGAGTTTCCTTCCTTGCGGAGATAAATAAACGACATGCGCTTGGGGGTTTTCGACACTTTTTAATGCGCGGATAACAACGTCGGCTTTCATGAGCATCCCCGCGCCGCCGCCATAGGGATAATCGTCTACTTGCAGATGTTTATTCTCAGAAAAATCACGGATATTCACCGTTTGGATCTGAAGCGCTCCTTTTTCTTGGGCTCTTTTTAAGATGCTTTCTTGCAAAACAGCGTCGAACATGCCTGGAAACAGGGTTAAAATATCCACGCGCAAAGGGATGCTCCCCCCTTTTTTATTATTCATCTTAACTCCAATGCGTTTTTCCCCATTTTTTTCAAGTTTATTCAATAAATAAAAGACTGTCAAGTAGCAAAAAGCCGGGCAATCCCGAACCAATGTCTCATAAAAAATAAAAAGACGCGCAAAAGTTTTTTCTTTTAAACGCTTCCATTTATAAATGACGAAATAGAATTTACCCTGCCGATTTTTTCTATCTTTTCCATGTTTTTTTCAATTTTTCTATCCTATCGCGTCGAAAAATGTTAGAATAATGTTCATTCATTTAGAAGGGATGGGATTTTATGAAAAAGCTGGTTCTCTTACTGTTGCTTTTGTTCTCTTTAACATTCTGGGGTTGTGGAAAATCGGAGTCCACGCCGTCTGCCGAACCCGCACCCAGCGAATCCACACCGGTTGCCGACGCTGCCGACAATGAATCCTATGCTGTGCCGGAAGCGCTGCCTTCATTGACTCCTTTCCCCGAGATTCCTGGCGCAACGCCTTCAAACGTCGCAGACACTTTCACATTAATTGGTTTTGATGAGCCACTGTCCATAGATGAGGGGTGGTTATACTCTTCTGTGGAAGTCTCTGTCGGACAAGCCTCCTATATGATCAATCCTTGCAAAGATGACACGACGAAAGTAGATTGGGTCTATTTCTCTCTCTCCATTGATAAAGACCTTTCGCTGGAAGATGAAACCTTACGTGACGCGTTCTCTGCACTCGGCGCTGCCGCCATCCTTGCCAGCATAAACAATGCCCCAGATCTAACGACTGCTGACCTTGACGCCGCAGAAGCTTTTGTGGAAGAAAACATCGACCAAGTCTTGTCCAGTGCACCGACGGACGACCGTCAAGCCATTGCTCAAACGACTATTTTAGACATGCCAATCACAATGGGCCATACCTCCATTGCAGAGGATTCTACGTTAAAAGATTATTATCAATCCGATATTTTCATTCAGATTAACCGCTAGTCGCGGATGCGCCTCGCAAGGGGCGCTATTTTTATTTATAAATCTTCC
>CALXSZ010000169.1 GCA_944391275.1 uncultured Syntrophomonadaceae bacterium | reverse complement strand
ATCGACTAAAGATAAATTCAATTTTTGCTGATCGTCTTCAAAAATCCGCATATGAATGATTCTATCGATGAGATATTGAACAGTGGCGCCATCTTCCGCGACTCGTTTTAATACATCATCCACTTCTCCAGCCGGATCAATAATAACCGCTTGTTTGGTTTTTTCACAAATCAACAAATAACAATTCACACCCATTCCTGTTAAAACAAATCCCTTTAAAATCATACAATTTCCCTCCTAAATTCTTTTTTCTGTATCGATTAACAGGGTAACTGGCCCATCATTTAAAATCTGGACTTTCATGTCCGCGCCAAACTTTCCGGTTTCCACCGAAATTCCCTGGGACTTTGCATAAGAAACAGCATATTCATACAACGGCCGGGCCTCTTCGTTTTTCGCAGCCATGTCGAAAGAAGGTCGACGCCCTTTTCGCATATCTCCATATAGAGTAAACTGACTAATCAGGAGCAATGCTCCGCCAACATCGACTAAAGATAAATTCAATTTTTGCTGATCGTCTTCAAAAATCCGCATATGAATGATTCTATCGATGAGATATTCAACATCTTTTGGTGTATCGCCCTTTCGAATTCCCAATAATACGGTCAATCCTCTCTGGATTTTTCCGATTACATTCCCATCCACAAGAACTTGACTTCCGGTCGTTCGTTGCACAACGGCTCTCAAACGAAATCCTCCTTCCCATAGGCCCTCATATTCTTTTTACTTCTAAAACATCAGGCACGCTCAAAATTCTTTTCAGTACCAGATCCAGCTGATCAAAATTTTTCAATTCCAATCGTAAATTAATAATCGCTTTTCTTTCTCCTACGACTCGAGAAAAAATAGAAAGAAGATTTAACCGGAAATCTGCAATAACATTCATCACATCTATGGTCAATCGCGCACGGTCCAACGCTTCGATTTCCAGTGCAACCACATAAGCTCCCCGATTGTGCAACCATTCTACATCAATCAACCGATCTGCTTCCGTTTTCATATAATTCTGCATATTCGGACAATCCAACCGGTGAACCGATACCCCTCGTCCGCGAGTAATATACCCTTTTACAACATCCCCCGGTAAAGGATTGCAGCAGCGAGCCAGCCGAATCGAAATATTATCCACATCATTATCTTTAATTTTCAAAGCCACGGTCTGATTGGAAATATTTTTTTCTTTGTTACTTTTTTCTAAGAGCGCAACGCCCGCTTCCTCCTTTTGTAATTCCGGATGATAAACTTCAATCATCTTATTGACAATTGAACCGCCCGTTAAAATATTTTCGGCCAAAGCCAGCAGCATATCGTCGCTGGTTTTAAAGTTCAATTTTTGAGACACTTCGGACAAAACGGAGTCTTTCATCATTTCACGGACTTTCAACGGCGTTTTTTTAATGGCTTTCTCCAGCAATCGCGTTCCCTTTTGCAGGGTTTCTTCTCTTTTTTCGCGATTAAACCATTGTTTAATCCGGCTCCTGGCGGTTGTCGTTTTTACGAATGAAAGCCATCCATAAGATGGTCCCGCTTGGCTTTTTGAGGTTAAAATCGTTACAATATTGCCCGTTTTTAATTCATAATCTAACGGTACGATTTTCCCATCCACTTTCGCACCAATACAACGATTGCCAACTTCCGTATGAATCCGATAGGCTACGTCAACCGGACAAGCGCCTTTCGGAAACTCTAAAATATCTCCTTTGGGCGTAAAAACGAATACGGAATCATCAAACAAATCTAACTTTAACGATTCCATGAACTCATTCGTATCTTTAACGTCTTGCTGCCATTCTAAAATCCCACGCAGCCAACCTAGTTTTTGATCAAATTTATCTCCCTGAACATTGGCTCTGCCTTCCTTATACTTCCAGTGCGCTGCAATCCCATATTCCGCAATCCGATGCATTTCCCACGTTCGAATTTGAACTTCAAAAGGCTCCCCGTCAATCCCGATCAACGTGGTATGCAACGACTGATACATATTGGGCTTAGGAGTAGAAATATAATCCTTAAAACGTCCTGGAATCGGCCGCCACATGGTATGAATAATCCCCAAAACGCCATAACATTCCCGGACGTCATCCAAAATAACACGAATGGCAATTTTATCATAAATTTCATCAATATCCTTTTGCTGTTTCACCATTTTTTTGTAAATGCTGTAAATATTTTTTGGACGACCGGAAATATCCGCTTTGATATTATTTTTATCCAATTCAATGCGAATGCGTTGAATGAGATGGTAGACGTATTCCTCGCGCTCTCTTCTTCGGCTCCTCAAGCGGGATGCAATTTCACTATAAATTTCCGGTTGTAAATACGAAAAAGATAAATCCTCCAGCTCCCATTTAAAATGAAAAATACCAATCCGATGCGCTAAAGGAGCATAAATTTCCAAAGTTTCCCGCGCAATATCCTTTTGCCGGTCGGCCGACTGAAATTTTAGGGTACGCATATTATGTAAACGATCTGCTAACTTTATAATGATGACACGGATGTCCCGCGCCATCGCTAACAGCATTTTACGTAAATTTTCGGCTTGAGCTTCCTGACGGGTTTGAAAATTTAATTTACTCAGTTTGGTAACACCTTCCACCAACAAAGCAATTTCACTACCAAATTCTTGTTCAATCTCCGCGGAAGAATATTGGGTATCCTCTACCACGTCATGCAATAAAGCCGCACAAATAGCAACCGAATCCATTTCAATTTCTGTCAAAAGCTTAGCGACAGCCATCGGATGAATAATATAATCCTCTCCGGAACGGCGTTTTTGACCTTTATGAGCTTTGCACGCAAACTCATAAGCCTTAGTCACCAAAGCAAGATCGGCATTGGGTTCGTACGTTTTTATTTTGTTCGTTAATTCATCAATATAATATTTCATCGTAACGTTTTCCTGTCGTATCTTTTCTTTTTTACAAAAGCATCGCAATTCTTTGCAAACAATACCGCAAGGATGCTCTGCGTTCACATCCTTCTAAAAAGTAAAGCGACTCTTCCTTTGGAATAGATGCTGAATCAGAGAGACGTTTTATAGTCAATATACTACCCTTTTCTCGGTACATACACAAGCCTAAGTCGCAAAATATCCGCAAAAGACCTTCTAATTCCGTCCATCCAACAGGTATACCGGTTTTCGCCTGATAGAACCGGACAAATTTTTCAATTGGCCCTGTATAATTTTTATCCATTTCGAATGTTTGTAAGATAAAACGCTCCATTGTCTCGAAAAGAAGTTCCTCAACCGGATAGATCTTTTCCAATACGCGATATGCCTGTTGAATATCTCCCTGAGAAAACGAACAAGATAATAGGCATTTTTTCTCCATAGCCTGCTTTAACCAAATCTGGATTTCGCTCAACGTATATGGCACATCAGCTAACTCTACCCAAAAAGGAATTTGATACGCCATCTCATTCCCCACCGGCACGCCGTCCGTCAAAAGAACTCCGGGTTCTTTTTGCCAATGTTGGCGCAAAATAAAACGTTCATCCATATTTTTCTGCACCTCATTGATATTTTGCGGAAAACGTTGAACAATTTTTCCGACGGTAGAAGGGCGGTTCAGATAAACGATCCCCCATGACTTTTCGTGCTGATCAACAACCTCCGGTACGCGAATCGTCTCTTCAATTTTCTCCCATTCTTCCACCTGAACCGTTTCTGAAAAAGATTGGTTGCACTCTCGGGGTCGATTCCAGCATTGATAAACAATCGATAATGTTTCTGGAAAAGAATATTTTTTTACCCACTGTTCCATAGCCGCATGGGTAACGAGGAAAATTTTGCTTTCTCCACGCGCCAAAGCTTCTCCCGCTAATTTTCTCTCCCGAATAGAAATTTCCCCATGCAAAATTTCGAAATAAGACGCGTTAAAATAAAACCGCAAAACGATTTCATGTTTTTTCAGACTGCGGACGTCGTCATACAAGAGCAAAACGGATTTTTTTTGCTTTAAGAACTCAGTCATTTGATCTATATTTTTTGCAAACGGTGAAACCGGCAATCCGCATTTTTGTTCGTAATATTCCGTAGGCTGAAATTCTTTGATGAGCATCTGCAAACGTTCCACGCCCATATATTCATATTCTGAAATCCCAAAGATCACATCTTGTTTGCAAATACTCTGTTCTTTTCGCACATCATCCGCCTGATGAAAAGCAATCCCTTCTAGTTTTCCCGTTCGGCAAAGAATGTGTTCCTGTTTTTTCCCAATTCGTTTATAAAAATCTACTTCTACTCCGCGCAAAAGAAATAATGGAGCCGGATTCCCTTCCCCCAGCGGTTCTAATTTCTCTAATAAGGACTCTCCCTCTGTGATTACTTGTTGAGGCGTTACCTCCGCATCGATATAATAAGTATGCTCCGCCTTCATTTGCTGCATAATCTGCTCTGCCTTGGCCATCGCCAACGGATAATACGAAGAAAAACTTTTTTGATCGACGGTTAAACCCGCCGCCATTTTATGTCCGCCAAACCGAAGTAAATATTTTCTCCCTGCCGCTAAAATATCATATAGACTAATCCCCTCAATACTTCTTCCTGATCCTTTTCCAATCCCTTCTTCCCAACTAATTACCAACGTCGGCTTATGATATTTAGAGACCAATCGAGAAGCTAAAATCCCAATAATTCCATGATTCCAACCTTCCCCCTCCACAATAAGCAAGGGTTTTTCCAAAATTTCCGAGTTGGATTCAATAACCTGAATCGCCTGCTGAAGCATGTCATTTTCCAAACGGCGTCTTCGTTCGTTTAAATGCAATAAATAGGCAACGAGACGTTCCGCTTCTTGAACATCCTGCGTTAAAAGAGCCTGAATGCTGATACCTGCCGTTTCAAGCCTGCCGGCGGAATTCAATTTTGGAATGACTTGAAAAGCCAATTTTTCTGTTGTGATACGTTGTTCGAACAAGCCTTCGGATTGAAAAAGTTTTCTAAGTCCCGGTCTACGAGTTTGCGTCATCCATTTTAACCCATTTTTCAACAGAATACGATTCTCCGCCAATAAAGGAACAACATCCGCAACCGTTGCCAAAGAAGCTAGAATCACCCACTCTCGAAAAAGGTCCTGTGGAATCTGCATAGCCGTTAAAGCTAAAGCCGTTTTAAGCGCCACGCCTGCGCCGGCTAGATTTTTCCCATTTTCATAGGTATCCAGTTTGGGATTTACAATTGTTAAAGCCTCCGGCAACTGATCTCCTGGATTATGATGGTCTGTAATCATTAAGTCAATTCCGAATTTCTTGCATAATGCCGCTTCTTCAATCGAGGTAATGCCGCAATCAACGGTTATAACGACATAGTATCCCTGTTCAGCAAATTCTTCAACCGCTTGGCAATTCAGACCGTAG
>CALXSZ010000168.1 GCA_944391275.1 uncultured Syntrophomonadaceae bacterium | reverse complement strand
TCCGGCCAACCAATTCTTCCACCGAATGCAATCCCAGTTTGGCTAGGATTTCACGTAATTCCTCAGCGATAAAAAGCATGAAATTCATCACATATTCGGGTTTCCCTTTGAAATTCTTACGTAGTTCGGGATTTTGGGTTGCAATTCCCATCGGGCAAGTGTCCAGATTGCATACCCGCATCATCATGCATCCCATGGAAATCAGCGCGGCCGTGCCAAATCCAAATTCTTCCGCGCCCAACATACAGGCGATCGCTACGTCCCGACCGGTAAACAGTTTCCCGTCTACGCCCAAAACCACATGCGAACGCAGGCCGTTCAACATCAGCGTCTGGTGGGTTTCGGACAACCCCATTTCCCAGGGCAACGCCGCATTGTAAATCGAATTACGGGGCGCCGCTCCCGTACCGCCGTCGTATCCGCAAATCAGGATATTACTGGCTCCGCCTTTCGCTACGCCGGCGGCAATGGTGCCTACGCCCGCTTCGCTAGCCAGTTTTACGGAAATTTCCGCGTAACGGTTGGAATTCTTCAAATCGAAAATGAGTTGCGCTAAATCTTCAATCGAATAAATATCGTGATGCGGAGGCGGAGAAATTAACCCAACGCCCGGGGTGGAATAACGGGTTTTCGCAACCCACGGCCAGACCTTGGTTCCAGGAAGATTCCCGCCTTCGCCGGGCTTAGCGCCTTGCGCCATCTTGATCTGGATTTCTTTGGCGCTAACCAGATATTCCGACGTGACCCCGAAACGGCCGGAAGCCACCTGTTTAATGGCAGAATTGCTGATCGTTCCGAAACGGGCCGCGTCTTCTCCGCCTTCACCGGTATTGGATTTAGCTCCCAATTGATTCATTGCAATCGCCATGCATTCATGAGCTTCCTGCGAGATGGCGCCGTAGCTCATCGCCTCAGTTTTAAAATGTTTCACAATTTTTTCAACCGGGTCTACCTCGTCCAAGGGGATGGGCGTCGCCTGATCGAAAGCAATTTCCAGTAATCCACGTAAAGTCCGAGGATGGGTTTCAACGTCGATCATATTGGAATATTCTTTGAATTTTTCGTAATTGCCCTCCTGTACAGACTCTTGCAGCGTTAAGATGACTTCCGGACGCAAAACGTGTTTTTCGGACGTTTCCCCGCTGCGCAGTTTATGATTGCCCACGCTATCTACGGTTGGATCGGTCGGAAGGTTCATCGGGTCGAATGCGCGATCGTGTAACCAAACGACGTTTTCTTCGATTTCTTTTAACCCGATTCCGCCAATGCGGCTGATGGTATTCGTGAAATAATTTTCGATGACTTCCTGGTTGATTCCAACCGCTTCAAAAATCTGAGCGCTCTGATAGGATTGAACGGAAGAAATTCCCATTTTGGAAGCAATTTTCACGACGCCGTTTAAAATCGCTCGGTTATACGCGTCTACGGCGGTGTAATAATCTTTATCCAAAATACCCAGGTTGATTAATTCTCCAATGCATTCATGCACCAAATAGGGATGAATAGCCCGTACGCCGTATCCCATCAACGCGGCGAAATGGTGAACGTCGCGCGGTTCCGCGCTTTCCAGAATCATCGAGACGGCCGTCCGTTTTTTCGTGCGGACGAGATGCTGTTCCAGCGCTGAAATAGCCAGCAGCGACGGAATCGCCGTATGGTTTTCGTCCACTCCGCGGTCGGATAGGATAATAATGTTGTTCCCCTTCATATATTCTTTATCGCAATCCACAAACAGTTTTTCCAAAGCTCGATGGAGCGGGGTATTTTTATAATATAAAAGGGAAACGGTCCCGGCTTTTAATCCGGGCATATTCAGCGCGCGAATTTTTAATAGATCGGTTCCGGTCAGAATCGGGTTGTTGATCTGGAGAACCCGACAGTTTTCTTGCTTATCTTCTAAAAGGTTGCCGTCGGAACCGACGTAAATGGTGGTGTCGGTTACGATTTTTTCGCGGATAGCGTCCAGCGGCGGATTGGTTACCTGAGCAAACATTTCCTTGAAATAGTTAAATAAAGGCTGCCGCCGTTCGGACAAAACCGCCAGCGGAATATCCACGCCCATGGCGGCAGTTGGTTCCATCCCTGTGCGCGCCATCGGAAGGATGACCGTTTTAATTTCTTCATACGTGTAACCAAAAGCTTTATATAATTTATCCCGCATTTCCTGCGTGTGTACGGGGATTTTTTTATTTGGAATCGTCAGCGAAGCCAGCGTCACCAAACCCTGATCCAACCATTCGCTGTAGGGATGGGCGTGCGCGTATGCGTTTTTAATCGCGACGTCTTCATTAAATTGTTTTTTCGTGGTGTCGACCAAGAGCATTTGTCCGGGACGCAAACGGGATTTTTTCACAATTCGTTCCGGCGCGATGTCCAGAACTCCGACTTCGGAGGCTAAGATCAAATACCCGTCGTCGGTCTGGTAATAACGAGATGGACGTAGGCCGTTGCGGTCCAGCGTCGCGCCGACAATATCTCCGTCTGAGAAAAGCACCGCGGCTGGGCCATCCCAAGGTTCCATCATGGTGGCGTAATAATGATACATATCCCGCAAAGCGCGCGGCATATCCTGATTTTTGTTCCAAGGTTCCGGAATGGTGATCATGACGGCTTTTGGAAGCTCCATTCCGCTGAACATCAGAAATTCCAACGTATTATCCAGCATGGCGGAGTCGGAACCGTCTGGAGCAATAACCGGGAGCACTTTTTCGATATCGTCGGCTAAATAAGGCGACGCCATCGTCTCTTCCCGCGCGGACATCCGGTCGATGTTGCCGCGGATCGTATTAATTTCTCCGTTATGCAGAATAATCCGGTTCGGATGGGCCCGTTTCCAGCTGGGATTGGTATTGGTGGAAAAACGAGAATGCACCAGAGCAATAGCGGATTCGACCCGTTTGTCCTGTAGGTCTAGGTAAAACTTGCGTAATTGTTCGACCAGGAACATTCCTTTATAAACAATGGTGCGGCTGGAAAAAGATACCACGTACGTATCGTCCGAGACGGATTGTTCAAATTCTCGGCGTACAATGTATAATTTCCGGTCAAAATCAATACCGGCAGCAATTGAATCGGGTTTTTTGACAAAACACTGGCAAATTTTCGGCATACATTCTCTTGCCCGTTCGCCTAACACATCCGGATCAACCGGAACGTCCCGCCAACCCAGCAACGGAATGTGGGATTTTTCCAAAATGATTTCCAATAGTTTTTTGTGGCGGTTTCTTTGTAAGACGTCCTGCGGGAAGAAAAACATCCCGACGCCATAGGTACGTTCCGGACCTAAATCGACGCCTTGTTCCTGTGCTACCGCCGTGAAAAAAGTGTGTGGAACCTGAATCATAATTCCGACTCCGTCGCCGGTTTCGCCAGAAGCGTCTTTTCCGGCGCGATGATCCAATTTTTCAACAATTTTCAAGGCGTCGTCAACGGTATTGTGCGTCTTCTTCCCCTCGATACTGATCACAGCTCCAATTCCGCAAGCGTCATGCTCGAAACGAGGATGATACAATAATTTTTGCTGCTCCAAGTCTCTCATTCGTTTTCCTCCTGTCAAATTTTTATCCGTAAACACAAAAGGATAGAAAATATCCGTGATTGAATCGTAAAGAACTTCAAAGAATGCGTTCGTTTCAAATTATTTTATCGTAAAATACTCCAGGTTCTGGTTTTAGATAATTTTTATCGTAAAACACTCTAGGTTCTGGTTTTAGATAATTTTATCGTAAAACACTCCAGGTTCTGGTTTTAGATAATTTTATCGTAAAACACTCCAGGTTTGCGTTTTAGATAATTGTGTAAAAATTTGAAAAAACTCTACGATTATGCTATTTTTTATCCCATCTTACTCCTGGTGTTTTTGCGGATGATATAAAAAAATAGCAAAGACGCCCTGTTTTTTTTCGACGTCTTTGCCGTTTTGATATGCGCATTTTACCCCCAGTCTCCGTATTTGTCAAGTAATAAACCCCAAGTATACAAAACGCAAAAAAGAAAGATTTTTGTTGATCCGTCCATATGGAAATCCATTCTAAAAAAACCCCGTTTTGTTTCTATGCGGCAAAAGGGATTCGCATACCGGCAAATAGGAAATCTCTTCAACGCAGATGCAAGTTGCTTCATTTTTATGGTTCATGTAGAAGCTGGATTTTTTTGAAACGTTTATTCCGTATTCGTTTAGGGGTTGCTGATAAAGAGCGGTAAAAAGCAATAAAAATCGCTGCCCGGAAAGAGTTTACCAATAAAGAGGAAAAAAAGGTAGAATATAATGTAGACGAAAAACAATAAAAAATTGAAGGAGCGTAAAAATGGTTCTTTTAATTGCGGGTGCTTCGCATACGGGGAAAACAATGTTTGCACAAAAATTATTGGAAAAATATCATATTCCTTATGTATCGATCGATCATTTAAAAATGGGTTTGATCCGAAGCGGAGAGATTCCTCTGACCCCCGAAAACGATTCCGAACTTTGTTTGGCTTTGTGGCCAATTCTACGGGAAATGATTAAAACCGTTATTGAAAACCGGCAAAACTTGATTATTGAAGGCGGATATATTCCTTTTGATTGGAAAAAAGATTTTGACGCGCACGATTTATCCGCTATTCAATATGTTTGTCTCGTTATGTCCAGTTCATACATTAAACGGAATTTTTCCGATATAAAAAAATATGCCTGCGTCATAGAAAATCGCAAAGATGATTCCGCTTGTACCTTGCCGGCCTTATTGGAAGAGAATTTAGAGAACCTGCGACTTTGTCAAAAATATGGAAACCGCTATATTCTAATTGATCAGGATTATCAGAGCGACCTTACGTTTGATGCACTATTCTGATGCGCTATTCTGAGGATTTTTATGGAAAGTCTCTGGCGTTTGCTTGTTTTCCTTCCGGTATTTGTAGTAAAATGAAAAATAATTTCCTAATGAGGCGATTGGTTAAAAAAAGGAGATTTACGGGTGATGAGTTCGATGGATATGGAATGAGCAAGGGAGATGCGTGAATAAGAGGGGGGAATGTCGAATGAATCAAGAAACAGTCATTATTATGGATTTCGGCGGACAATATAAAGAGCTAATTGCCCGCCGTGTGCGCGAGTGCGGCGTTTATTCCATGATTCTGCCGGGAAAAGCTTCTCTAGAAGAGGTTACGGCTCTCAATCCAATTGGGATCATTTTTACCGGCGGGCCGAAAAGCATTAATTTACCGGACGCGCCGATATGCGATCCGGAAATTTTGCATTTGGGGATACCCATATTGGGTATTTGTTACGGCATGCAGCTCATATGTCATTTAACCGGTGGACAAGTTGCGCCAGCCTCTTACAGCGAATATGGAACAATTCAAGCGGATTTAGATGGCCGCAGCGAATTATTTGCTGGATGTGGCGGTGCGCAGGAGATTTTGATGAGTCACTACGACCAGGTCGCGCAACTGCCGGACGGTTTCCAAAAAACGGCTTCTACGGCGCAATGTCCTATTGCGGCGTTTGAAGATCCGATTCGAAAGTGGTATGGTGTACAATTTCATCCGGAAGTTGAGCGCACGCAAAAAGGAACGGAAATGATCCATAATTTCCTGTATCGGATTTGTCGAGCTCAGGGTGGTTATTCGATGGAAAACTATCTGGAAGAGCAGATGCAGAAAGTACGAGAAAAAGTGGGGAATCGCCGGGTTCTTCTAGGCTTGTCGGGCGGAGTCGATTCTTCCGTTACGGCCGCGCTGCTCTCAAAGGCCATTCCAGGGCAGCTGACTTGCATTTATATCGATCACGGTTTGATGCGGAAAAACGAAACGAAAGAAATTTGCGCGGCGTTTCAGGACCGAGCGCTACATTTTATCTGTGTGGATGCAAAAGAGCGTTTTTTGAAGGAGCTTGCACATGTGACCGACCCGGAAGAAAAACGAAAACGCATTGGCCGGGAATTTGTACGAGCTTTTGAAGATGAAGCGAAGAAATGTGGAAATCCGGAATTTTTAGCCCAGGGGACCATTTACCCGGACGTTGTCGAATCGGGCGCGAACGCAGCGGTCATCAAAAGCCATCATAATGTAGGGGGACTTCCGGAGAACTTACCGTTTGAGGATGTCATTGAACCGCTGCGGGGACTGTTTAAGGATGAGGTCCGAAAATTGGGAAGAATGCTTGGACTCCCAGCGGAAATTGTAGATCGGCAGCCTTTCCCTGGTCCAGGTCTGGCGATTCGGATCATTGGGGAAATAACAGAAGAAAAATTGGATCTTTTACGGGAGGCGGATGCCATTTTTCGGGAAGAAATCCAGCGATTTGGCGTTCACGCGGATCAATACTTTGCCGTTTTGACCAATGTCCGCAGCGTAGGGGTGATGGGAGACGGAAGAAGTTACGATTATACAGTCGCTTTGCGAGCGGTATGGACCAATGATTTTATGACCTGCGAATATGCTCCGCTGCCACATGAATTGCTGGCCAAAGTTTCTAGCCGAATAACCAATGAAGTTCCCGGAATTAACCGTGTGGTTTATGACATTACCGGGAAACCTCCTGCGACGATCGAATGGGAGTGATTTCAGAGACCCGGAAAAGCCTGATATGACTGGGTTTTTGAAGGGTTAAGGCCCTTTGTGGCAACGATTTGGCAACCCTTTTTCATTATTCATAAAAAGAGAGCTAACTGATTTTGATTAGTCAGTTAGCTCTCTTTTTATTTTGGTTCCTATATGACTTTAGCCATTTAGTTTTTTCTCAAGCTTTTGAAGCCTTGCAGGGTAT
>CALXSZ010000167.1 GCA_944391275.1 uncultured Syntrophomonadaceae bacterium | reverse complement strand
ATTGAATTGGCTTGGGATCGAGGGAATTTCGAAAAGATCAATCGCTTTTTTGGATATACGGTTTCGAGTGATAAAGGGAAACCAACCAACTCGGAATTTATTGCGATTATTGCCGATAAATTACGTTTGGAAAATAAAGTTGGATAAAGGGAAGAATTTCTTGGGACGTCTTATGAACTCTGATATCCCAAGAAATTTTTATTGAATGGCTTAAAAAACGAAAAATGATAAAAAATATACCCTGTGACATTGCACAGGGTTTTTTACCAAGCTAGTCTCATTCAAATCATAAAAATAAAAATTTTTTACATAAACACAGCAGGATATAAGAGGAAGAAAGAAATTCCTCCAATGGCAAGATTGCAAATACCTGCAAAAGTCGTATATTCAGGTTTACCTGTATACCAAGCAGGAATCAGAGTAAGCAATAAAATGTCAATGACGATGAGGTCAATTCCTAAAGGCCAGATAAGACCGAGTTGTAGCGCATGATAAGTAAACAGTAAACAAAGGATTAAACAGCAGGCGAAGAAATGAGCCATCACTTTTTTATCGCCGCCCTTTAGGAAAAAGAAACCCACTAAAATCCAAAACAGCCCAAAGAAACCAAAAACAGTTCCTAAAAAAGCGCTGTGCTGGCCGCCCACACTAAACAGATACATCCATAAGGACGTAAAAAGTTGGGTAAAGCCGCCGAAGAAAATAGCGATGTAACCAAGCGTACGGGTGAGTTTTTCATGATCGGCGCCCTTTACACCAACACCAATTTGCTCCAAACCGAAGCAGATAACGGTTGCAAATAGACCAAAGACGCCAATCGCTTCAGGGTTGACGGGAATCATATTTGTAGCCTCCTTAAAAATTGGAAATGAAACTGCCGTGGTTCATCTATCATAACGGGAAAATAGATATTTTGTCAACGGAATTTAAGGTAAATTCATGTGTTCAAAATATTCAAGAGCATTTGCATTCGGGGTAAATTTTTTCAGTGGAAAACTTACACTGAAAAAATATAAATAAGCCGCATTATTTTTAAAATAAGATCGCATTATAGTAAACATTTGTGTTAAAAAAAGTCGTCTTTTTGCAAATCTTTCAGAATTTCGCAAATTTTTTCCCGCGCGGTTGTTTCCGAGATGAGAGCAGAATCCGCTGAGATGATTGTCTGGGGCGTATTTTCAATGAAGGGGAGCCAATCCATCATGCCGCTGCATGCTTCCACCCATAGACCGGAGGGTTTGGTCAGTGAAAAAGAAAGCAATGGATCAGGATCTTTTCGTCTTGGAAATCTATTTTCGTCGTAAAAGGGTTTTTCATATAAATTCCATGTTGTGTTTTGCACTGCAACTCTTGCAAAATCTTCATCGGTCCAGAAATAGCAGCAATGATAATCATTCCATGGTAAAGGTATTACCGCGCCTGAAAAAGGCAACATTTGAACAGGAGGGGTCTTTGTATCCGGGTAAGTTTTCGCTTCGAGCATGTAGAAACGACTATGACAACGAAAATGTAAGTGGGTCATCAGTTGGCATAAGGTATCTTTATATAGCGTCATTCCCTGTAAAACGGCTTTTTTATCTAAACAAAAGACAGGGAAATTTTTTTTAGAAGGAGCAAAGATCCGTTGAATCAATTTTTCGTCACCACAAAGCGTCAGGGAATCCGACCATTCATTTTTGTGAAGATATCCTAAATGATTTGCCATTTTGCGTAGAAATTTTTCATCTCCCACGAAAGAGCCCTCCCATAAGGGCGAATCGCATGTTGAAAAGCAGGATAGAAAAGAAAAAGCGACTTTGGAATCTTTCTTCGAACGCTCGCTGTATGGCGTTAGGTAGATGAGATCGAGGTTTTCTGCGATGGAATAGAGACTCTTTGCGGTTGCCAATGCAGCGATACAGTCTGGGACAAATGTATACCGTCTAATTCCGTTCGCGTGTAAAGCATCCGAAAAAATCTTCCGATCGGTCATATTCCAATAGGAGGGGATACTAATCCAAAAAGGATCGTTCGTTGGCGGTTCGTAAAAATGAGTGATCCATTCCGCCCGTTGGGAAATTGAAGCTGTATCTGGAAAGATTTTTTCGTCTAGGATCGTAAAATGTTCATCTTCTGAAGCGGCTGCAAGGATACGATCCATTTGGACTTCTATGCCTATTCTCATAGCGCTGTTGCCTCCTGAACAATATAGGGAACGACGCATTCGCAAAGCGCCCCGATTTGTAAGATAAACAGGTCGCCTTCGGTTTGTAAAGGGAGTTGGGGGAAGAAATGCTGTAAATGTTGTTCCGTCATGCGTTTCACGCATTCTTGAGGAAGATTGGCTTGTCCTGTTAATGTCCAACGGTCGATTTTTAAAGATACGCTTTTTAAGCAGCGTTCAGCCTGGCGGTTTTGTAATTGACGGTTTAAAATTTCCCGTAATGCGTCAAAACCCTGTTGATATTGTCTTAAGTTTAATACAAAATCGTTTAAGCGGTTCAATAAAGATTGATGTTCCGCAATATTTTCGGTAATTTCGTCAAATGTAAATTCGACCATGGATAAAGTATAGTCCACTTCCTGCAAAGAACGCAGTAAAGAAAGAGCGTTACCAGATGATACGTGCCGAAAAATTTTTTGAAGAAAAGCATGGATGGGTTGTAAAATGGGACGGGCGCTTTCCAAAAGTACGGCCGTATCGAATTGACGATCCGGCTGAATGGATTGCAAAAAGGTCTGGATGGATTCCACAAATGTTTTTACGGTTTTTTGATCTTGCTCGGAATGATAAACTGCCATCGCATAATGAATGGTTTCTTGTAAGGCGGAATCGTTTCCGGATGCTGGATGCAGCCAAAGTTGTTGGAGGATGATCAGCAAGCTGGTCAACCAGGATTCATATTGCTCGATAGAAGTTGTATCCTTAGAAGAAAAGTTCTTTGCAGATAATTCTTTCTCAATGTTTTGTACATATAATTGTTGGTGCAGACAAAAATACTGTTTATACCAATGACGGATTTCCGCGGGGATTTTTTTGTCCAACGGCTCGTTTTCGAGCGCTTTTTTTGTATTTTGAAAAGCCAGTAGAAGCGCGGAAGTTTCATTGTCGGCACCCTTCATTTTTTGAAGGCTATCCAACTGTAATTGAATATGGAGCTGGATCGTATTCAAAAAACGAGCGCTTTTACGATCACTGGGAGAATAGCTGTGGATGGCGGGGAGGATTGAAAAGTGTCCCGGAAATTGTTTAAAGGCCAGTCGTACATCGATTTTTTGCGACCAATTGGACAGACGGATAAAATCTTGCAAGAGGCGCTGTAAGGCTTCTTCAAGTTCTTGCATTTGGTTATAAAATTTTAATCCCTGTTTTAACGTTGTTTGTTGTAGGACGAGCTGGTAGGTTTGTAAACGCCGCTCAAATTGAGTTATTTGGGAAAGGATTTGAATGAGTTGATTATATAGCTGAGCGTTATATTTATAAACAAATAAGATATTTTGCTCAAGGGTTTCTTGATCTTGGGATAAGTCAAATTGAGCGCTAATTTCTTCAGCGATTTGCGTTTTATAAAAAGGAAAAAAGGTTTGGTGAAAACGTTTATAATACCAAAGATTTAATTCAGCAATCCACTTTTCTAAGGTTTCTTTTTCCTGTAGCGAAATAGAAGAGCCGGAGAGATCAACGGGACACGTTTCGAATGATTGACGAATCGATTCCAGTAAACGTTGAAGTCTTTCTTGATAAACATGGATTTGATCAGCAAGTTCGAAATGTGCGGTCATGAAAATTCCTCCTGTTTTTGCGGAAGTATAGAATGTTGTACCTGAGAAAATATTTTTGTTCCTGCTAACGAAGAAAAAGCAGAGAAAACATCTGCTGAAGGCAACACGAAAAACGAATGCGTCCAGCGGCATAACCTCCAGGCGTAGGTGAGTAAATCATCCAAAAATTGCGGAGAATATAGGGCCTTTTGATTTGCAAGAATAACGTATAAAACCTCTAACAGCGCGGCCGTTTCATGAGGAGCGTTCTCAAGACGATTTTGTGCCTCCGTAAAAATTTTTCGTGCGATCGGTTCCTCGGTTGTGTGGAGAAAATCCGCTTTGAACCATTCTCCGATAACGTCGTCAGGACGTTGCTTTAAAATTTGCCGTATCCGCAGGGAAAACTCCCGTCGAAAAGGAAGCATAGGAAAACTTTGGCAGCGCACAGCTAATTGATATAAATGCAAGTAATGAAAAGTAATTGGACTATTTTTTTCTTCGGGGAAGAATTGTTTATATTGTTGCCGTGCGTAGTTATAGGCATTTTCGGGATGATACAAAAGAGCGTGTAAAGGAATCGTCGTGTGCAGAAGGGCGCGCAGGGGAAGAAAAATTTTGGGATCCGCTAATTTCCGCAACAATTCTAAAATTTCCATCATATCTTTTAATTTTCCCGCTTTTAGCAGAGGGGAGAAATATTCTGGAAACCACGTTTCATTTTTTTCCCAATGAGCAATCTTTTGTTCTAAGCGTTGGGCGGTTTCCTTGGCCAAGGATAGTTTTTGCACTTCAGAAAATAGAAGCCAATCTGTATTCTGGAGGGATTTTTGCTGATTTTTTTCTAAAGCGCTCAATACCAAAGAACGTAAAGTTGCATTGGATGTTTTTTCTAAAAGGTATTTCAGATCTTTTTCGGTTAAATTTGCGCATAATGTCCTGTAAAAGTCTTGATATTCAGGCAAAAATAGCCCAATTAAGGCTTTTAACTCGCCTATCGTGGGAAAATGAGAAATAAAATGTTGCTGCAAAGCGATGAAAAAATCATGCACGAAATCAGAAGATTGCGAGGATAGAATTTCCGGTAAAAATGGTTGTGAAAGATGGTTCATGACGACCGAGAAAAACGTGTTTTTCATTCCCACATCGTAAAATGTTCGTTTGTAAAATGCAAAATCTTCTGCGTTTTCCAGCGGCAATAGACAATCGTCTATGGAAACGTGACGCAACGATTGTCGTAAAACCAACTCTTCTTGCCATTGTTCAAAAAGAAACTCTGGAGAAGATGCTTGACCTAAAACTTTATGTAGTTGTTGGATGATATCCTGATTTTTATTTTCCATAAAAGACTCGATTCAAAAGATGACAAGCGTTTTTAGCTCGTGTAAGATTGGCTTCTGTCAGATATACATAATAGTAAATCGATTTTTCCTTATTTGAAAAAATTCCACTTAGCGTATCGTCAGAAAAAACTTCGAAACGATCGGTAACCGCCCGACCGCCGGATAAATAACGATAACTTTGAATTCGACTGACAAATGAATAACGACCCAAGCGTTCAAAATGATTTTTTAATCCGGCTTCCTTATAAGGATTGTTTTTTTCGTATTTAAAAACCGGTGGTTTCGTTCGGGGAGCTGGAAGCGCTCCAGATTCTAACGTTTCTTGATAATAGTCAATTAAAGGAGAGACGTCTTGCGGCGTTATCTCAGGGCCAAACGTATAACGCAAATAATCGGCTAGTGCGGGCGGATAATCTTTCTGGGTTAATCCGGAATTCATCAGTTGATTCAGCAATGAAGGGTTTCGTAGCAGCCAGTCGTATACGACGTCCGGATCGCAGGCAAACAACGGGAGAAAAATATGATAATAAAGCGCTAGATCCTGGGCGTAATATTCAAAAAAATACTTCCAGCAGGAATTTGGAAAAGCAACCAAATGTTCCGTCATATTTAATAATAACTGTCTTTCTTTGAGCGTCAATGGCTCGTGACGTTTTACTTTACGCAAAATTCGATACATAACAACTCCTATTCAGAAGAAAATCCCCTGTAAGGATCAAAGGGAAATGAGAAAAAAGAGAAGAAAAGAGCCGTCCCGAGCAGACGGTTGAACAGCTCTTCTCTTTTGAACTTATTTTTCGAAATAGTCGGATAAATGTTTGTATAGTTTCCGATAAATTTCTTCCGGCGGGACCGGTTTCCGCGCAATACCCGAATCAATTGCCGCTTGAGCAACGGCCTGTGCAACGGATGGAACCACGCGGATGTCAAAAGGATTCGGAATAATATAATCTTCTCGTAAATCATTTTCGTCAATAATCGAAGCGATAGCATGAGCGGCCGCTAATTTCATCGCTTCGTTGATATCACTGGCCCGAACTTCCATCGCGCCGCGCATGACTCCTGGAAAGGCTAAAAGGTTGTTGACTTGATTGGGATAATTCGAAGAACCGCTGGCGGCTACCCGAGCGCCCGCTTCTTTGGCGACAACTGGATTAATTTCCATAACTGGGTTAGCCATGGCGAAAACAATGGCGTCGGAATTCATTGATTTTACCATTTCCGGCGTAACCAAATTGGGAGCGGATACGCCAATAAATACGTCGGCGCCTTTCATGGCATCCGCTAATAAACCTTTTTTCCCTTGTCGATTGGTTTTTTGAGCCATTTCGAGCATAAATTTGTTTAATTCTTGGGTTTCAGGATCTAAGATACCAAATTTATCACATAAAATTAAATCGCCAATCCCTGCATCCAACAAAATTTTTCCAATAGCCGTTCCCGCCGCGCCGCAACCGTTAATAACAGCCGTAATTTGGTGAAGATCTTTTTTTACAAGTTTTAAGGCGTTGGTTAAACCCGCCAGAACAACAATGGCCGTACCATGTTGATCATCATGAAAAACGGGAATATTCAAACTCTTTTTTAGACGGGCTTCTACCTCAAAACAAACCGGCGCGCAAATATCTTCCAAATTAATTCCACCGAAACATGGCTCAATGGCTTCTACGGTTTGAACAATTTCATCCGCGTTTTTGGTTCGGATGCAAAGTGGGAAGGCGTCCAGATCCGCCAAGGCTTTAAACAAAA
Organism: uncultured Syntrophomonadaceae bacterium; assembly: GCA_944391275.1. Taxonomy (GTDB): domain Bacteria; phylum Bacillota; class Syntrophomonadia; order Syntrophomonadales; family Syntrophomonadaceae; genus CALXSZ01. The sequence goes on along the minus strand of CALXSZ010000167.1, from coordinate 812 downwards.
TGGATTTTCCCTCCATCACCGGCATACCGGCTTCAGGTCCGATATTCCCCAAACCGAGCACAGCGGAACCGTCGCTGACAACGGCGACAAAATTTCCTTTATTCGTATAACGCTAAACGTCTTCGATATCTTCATCAATCTTCTTGCAAGGCTCCGCTACGCCGGGAGTATAGAGCAAGCCTAAGTTGCTGGGAGCCAACTTTTTTTTCGAAACCGTCGCTAATTTTCCCTGAAAAGCTTCGTGCAAAGACAAGGCTTCATGTTCTTTTGACATGAAAGATCCCTCCTTCATAAAAATCATTATAAAAATTTATCGTACAAGTACGAAAAAGTTTTTCCTCGTTTCCTCATTAACTATTTCCAGCCTCCATTATTTCCAGCCTCCATCGACTGTTAACACTTGCCCGGTTATAAAAGAGGCGAAAGGACTGACGAGAAAAGAACAGGCAGATGCAATATCGTCGGGCGTTCCTAAACGTTTGAGCGGAACCTCCTGACGTAAAGCGTCTAGTTCTTCCGGCGAAACTTCTTTCGTCAACATGTCCGTTAGAATAGGACCGGGCGCAATGGCGTTGACGGTGATTCCGCAAGAAGCGACTTCCAAAGCCAAAGAACGAGTAAAAGCTTCAATGCCGCCCTTAGAGGCGGCGTAGACGGATTCAAAAGCCGCACCCGTACGTGCATACACAGAAGAAATGAGGATAATCCGACCTGCACGGCACCGAATCATTTCCGGAAGCACACGCCTGCAACCGTAAAACGCGCCGCGGAGGTTGGTCTGGATAACCCGATCCCATTCTGCATCGGTAACA
>CALXSZ010000166.1 GCA_944391275.1 uncultured Syntrophomonadaceae bacterium | reverse complement strand
AAAAAGATTGCAATACTAAAAGCCCAAGAAACCTCAGATAAAGAAGCATTCAAAGCACTCATCACCGGTTGTGAGAAGACGGACCAGGCATATACGGCTCCAATACTAATATGGATTAGTACAGCCGGAATGGCTCCATTTATCCAACGGTTTAAATTCATTTTTATCTCCTCCCTTTCAATAAAAAAAGGGCAACATGAAAAACATGCTGCCCAGACGATCGGCTTTTAACAAATAAGCGCTTTCCCCACGTGGTAAACTCCACAAACTCGTCAGAGAAAAGCACCCTATGAAATTTTCCGGAAAATTTATTTGTGTATTCATCATAGAAGTTCTAAAATCATTTGTCAAGATGAAAAATATATTTTCTTATGATTAAAAGATAACAAATACAAAATACCTATGAAGTTTTTCAGAACCAATCATTCGCATCTACCGTGATAAACAGATGAAAATCTCACCCATATTTACTCTAAATAAATTAATTTTACGTTTGGAAAAAACCGGCAAAACCAGCAATGAGCACAATAATCGCAAAAAACATCCGGTAGACTGCAAATACGCGCATAGGACGTCTTTTAAGGAAATTGATGAAACCTTTAATGACAAATAGAGCTGAAATAAAAGCGGTGATAAAGCCAACAATGAGAGCGACCACTTCCAAGCTTGTTAAGGTGAACAATCCTTCGGTTTTAAACAGTTTTAGGGCGCTCATTCCCACCATAACGGGAATGGCTAGAAAGAATGAGAATTCAGCAGCGGCTACCGTTGACAAACCAGCAATCCAACCGCCAATAATCGTGGAAGCGGAACGGGACATTCCGGGGATAATGGCCAAGCATTGAAAAAGACCAATAATCCAAGCTTGACGCGGACGGACCTGCCAATCCTTTTGGACGGTATTTCGTAATAATGCCTTTTTACGAAAATGGTTTTCACAAATAATCATAAATAAAGCGCCAACAAATAAGGTGATTGCAACGGGAATAGGCGCGAACAGATATTTTTCGGCCAGATTATCGAGCAAGATCCCTAAGATACCGCCTGGAATACACGCAATAAAAATCATCAGCCAAAATTTTAACCCGGAGTTTTCATAACCAACCTGAGAAGGGAAAAAATTTTTTAACGTTTGTGCAAATTTTTTTCGGTAAAGGACGATGACGGATAGAATAGCGCCTAATTGAATCACATAGGTGTACATTTCAACATAATGAGGGTTTTCTCCCTGAAATCCCAGGAGACTTTCAACAATGATTAAATGTCCGGTTGAGGAAACTGGGAGAAATTCGGTAATTCCCTCAACGACGCCGATAATCATGGATTGAATAATAAACCACAGTGTTTGCATAGCGCGACGCTCCTTTATTTAGAAAATGCCAAGTACTTCCTAAGGATAATATAGAAAAAAATAGAACGCAAGGATAAGTTTTAAAAAATCATGTTTATCAGGTATACAAAGAGAAATAGCAGAAAATTTTCCTTAGATATGGTACAATAACAACGTTATGTTTATGCATAGAAAAAATAGAATAAAAACAGGAGTGATGAAGAATGAAAAAGAAAGTAACATGGTTACTTTGCATTTTGATGCTTTTTACGGTCTTTGCTGGATGCGGTGGAGAGTCGGGAACGACAGAGGAGGCAGGAAATGCGGACGGTCAAACGATAAAACTGGGATATTTAGGGGCGACGACCGGTTCCGTAGCCAATTATGGGATACCGGCTGAAAAAGGAATGAAACTGGCTATTGAAGAAATCAATGCGGCCGGCGGCGTTTTAGGCAAACAATTGGAAGGCATTTATGAGGATAATAAAGGAGAGACCAGCGAAATTAATGCTATTGCGCAAAGATATGTGACGCGTGACCAAGTGTCGGCTATGGTAGGCGATCCTTGTACCGGATTAACCATTGCGGCAGCTAAGGTGGCGCAGGATAATCAAACGGTTCTATTTTCTCCTGGAGCCACGGGTGAGGGCGTTGTAGAAATCGGAGATTATATTTTCCGGAATACCTTATTGGATAAATTTGCCGTACCCGTAGTGGTTGATTGGATGGTTAACGAGCAAGGTTGGCAAAATGTCGCCATAATTACATCTCTGAACAATGGATACAGTATGGCGTTAACCCCAGTATTTCAGGAAGCTTTAGCTGCGCAAAACGCCAACATTGTCTTGGAAGAGAGTATTAATGACGGAGAAACGGACTTTACTGCGCAGATTACAAAATTGAAAAATGCCAATGCCGACGTGTTGGTTTTCACCGGTTATTATACGGAGGCGGCTTTGTTGATGTTGGAAGCTGAGAAAAAAGATCTGGATATCTGCTTAGTGGGTGGAGACGGATTATATGGACTGGATCTGGCGAATTTAGGCGGTAGCGCCGTGGAAGAAAAAGTTATCTTCTATTGCGGCTTTTCGTCCGATGAACCGAGTGAAGAAACGGCTCAGTTCATTGAAGCGTATCGCGCAGCGTATAATGAAGACCCGGATATGTTTTCCGCTCAATATTATGACGCCGTTTATATTCTGGCGGACGCTATGACCAAAGCCAACAGCGACGATCCGACGGTCTACAAGGATGTATTGGCGCAATTAAAGGATTACCCAGGGGTTTCTGGTAATACGACCTTTAATGAAGATCGTGAACCCGTGAAAAGCCCCGTTTGTTTAATGACGGTTCGCGATGGGAAATTTGCTCTACTGGATCGCATCGGAACTTCGGAAGCGGAAGAAATGGCCAATTAATTCATTACAACGAGAAAAATAATATTTTTTATGGATGGGCATATACTGTTGTAAGAGTTTCGTTGCTTTTAAAGAAAGAAATGCATCTTGTATAATTCATATTCCGAAATTTCTTTCTAAAAATGCTTTTGTTACAAAGGTTTCAGCGGCTTTAGCGAAAAGAAGTTATATATTGCACGAGTAAAAATTGTATAAAAAGGTGATGTTTTTGAAGAAAAGACATCATCTTTTTTTACACGACTATGCCTGCTTGAAAAAGCGTGAAAAAAACTCCGATGAATCAAGGATTTTTAAGACAAATCCGGCTAAATGTGCTATTATAGTACGGTATAGAGAAAAATTTGTATATTGGCGCAGTAATCTTTGTTCAGGGAGCGTCAGAATATCATTTGGGGGAACAGATTTGCCATGCTTTTAGAACAACTTATCAATGGGGTAACCTTGGGCAGTACCTATGCATTGATTGCGCTTGGATATACGATGGTGTATGGGATTATCCAACTTATTAATTTTGCTCATGGGGAAATTTATATGTTTGGCGCATTTGCTGGACTATTTTGCGTGACGGTTTTAGGATTGCCGTTTGGAATTGCTTTATTAGGAGCTATGGCGTTTTGCATGATCTTAGGAATGAGTGTTGAACGTGTGGCTTATCGCCCTTTGAGGGGGCGCTCCACTCGACTTTCTCCCCTGATCAGCGCTATGGGCGTATCGACCTTTCTTTCAACGTTGATGGTTTTGATTCGTGGGACCAATACCACTCGTTATCCGGAAGGCACGATGATGAATGCAACATTTCAAATTTTAGGGATTAACATTTCATCGATGCAGATCATGATTTTGTTATTATCGGCGGGATTAATGTTAGCGTTGCAGTGGATTGTTCGACGAACCAAAATTGGGAAAGCCATGCGCGCTTGTTCGTTGGATTTGGAAGCAGCTTCTTTAATGGGAGTCAATGTCAATCGCATTATTTCCGTTACCTTTGCGTTGGGTTCGGCTCTGGCGGCTGCCGGGGGCGTGATGGTTGGATTATATTATAATGCGGTATGGCCGTATATGGGAACCATGGCGGGAATGAAGGCTTTTGCCGCAGCGGTTTTAGGAGGGATTGGCTCAATCCCAGGAGCGATGTTAGGAGGAGTCCTTTTAGGTGTTTTGGAAATTATGGGCGTAGCTTATTTGTCTTCTTCCTATAAGGATGCGATTGCTTTTGCCGTGCTTATTATTGTATTGATTATTCGGCCGCAAGGTTTATTGGGCCAAAAAAAATCTAAAAAAGTTTGAGGATACATACGTGGACAGCATATTTTCTCAATTCCTGGATGCCTATACAATGCGCATCATCATTTTAATAGGAATCAACCTTATATTAGCATTAGGAATCAATCTGGTTACCGGAATGACTGGCCAGTTAAACATGGGACACGCAGGATTTATGAGTATTGGAGCTTATACGTCGGCGATCTGCTCATTAAATCTGGATACCCCGTTTCTCCTGTCACTTTTTTTAGGAGCCGTGACAGCCGGAGCCTTTGGATTTATCATTGGAATTCCGATTTTGCGATTAGACGGCGATTATTTGGCAATGGTCACCATTGGTTTTTGTGAAATTGTTCGGGTCTTCTTTTTGAACTTTGAACCAGGGGGAAAAGCCGTTGGTTTGTCTGGTATTCCGCAGGATACGACCTTATCTTTCGTCTGGCTTCTGGTTTTGATTATTTTATTTTTAAATTATCGACTCAATCGTTCACGGATTGGGCGCGCCATGTTTGCCGTGAAAGAAAATGAAATTGCGGCTGAAGCATGCGGCATTCATACATCTCGCCTGAAAATTATTGCTTTTACGGTAGCCGCTTTTTTAGGTGGTTTGGGCGGCGGACTGTATTCGCATTATATTTTTTATATTAGTCCGCAAGATTTTAGTTTCACAAAATCGATTGAATTATTAAATATGGTTGTTTTGGGCGGAATGGGAAGCCTGCCTGGGACCGTCCTGGGTGTGATTATTTTAACCATTGCTCCCGAAGTTCTCCGTGTTGTAGCGGAGTATCGGCTTTTATTCTACGGCGGTTTGATGGTTATCTTGATGATTTTCCGACCGAACGGTCTTTTAGGTGGCGTACGTTGGTATGATGTGAAACAAAAATGGTTTAAAATGAAATCAAAGACGACGAAAGAGGGGTAGTGCAAGTGGCGGAAGAATTGTTGAAGCTTGATCAAATCTCCCAAGAGTTCGGCGGCTTGCGCGCACTCGATCAAGTTTCATTCGTTGTCCAAACACAAGATATTTTTGGAATTATTGGTCCAAATGGAGCCGGAAAATCTACGTTATTTAACCTTATTACAGGTATTTATACACCAACGCAAGGGAATATTTATTTTAAAGGGGAAAATATTAATCATTTGCCTCCTTATAAGATTGCTGCCTTAGGAATTGGACGGACTTTTCAAAACATACGGCTTTTTAGTACGATGTCGGTGCTGGACAATGTCTTAATTGGGGGACATGGAATAACAAAATCCGGATTTTTTCAATGTCTTTTTTCTCTTCCCAAAGCACGAAAAGAAGAAAAACAATTGCGCGAAACCGCTAAAGAATTACTCAATATGGTTGATCTCTACGACAAAAAAATGGATTACGCAAAAAATTTATCGTATGGAGAACAGAGACGCTTAGAGATTGTACGCGCTTTGGCGCTTCATCCTAGTTTACTGCTTTTGGATGAACCCGCGGCAGGTATGAATCCGAAAGAAAAAGAAGATTTAATGCAGATTATTAGACATTTAAAACAAGAGATGAATATTACTATTCTTTTAGTAGAACATGATATGAATTTGGTAATGAACATTTGCGAAAGAATTGCCGTATTGAACTACGGGGAAAAAATTGCAGAGGGCAGCGCTGAGGAAATCCGAAATAATCAAGAAGTGATTGATTCTTATCTGGGGACTGCCCACCGTATTTAAAAAAGAAACTGGAGAAGAAGCCGACCGCCAATCAAGAAAGTATTAAATACAAACGACGGCTGGCAAATAGAGCATGAAGAAAAGCGGACAGGAAATTGAAAGGCTTCTTGTCCGCTTTTTGTATATTACAATATATTACAATGATTTGTTTACAAACTCAATATTGACGTCTCCGTTATTGCTGAACACATTTAGCGTTTTTTCTCCGCTATTTTTACGATCCGGCAAATTACTCTCGCCTTTTTTGATTTCGGATTGAATGGCAAAATCATCATAACTTCCTACAATCGCACCGGAAATATTGCCATTTTTAACGTTTAGGGTCAGAGCGCTTCCTACATCTAGGTTTGAAAAGACAATATTTCCCCCATTAGAAGAAATATTTATACTTCCGGTTACAGACAGTGTAGAAAGTGTTATATCCTCGTTTGTTGTGGATAGTGTAAGGTTTTCTAAAAGTGCGTCCGGTATCTGCAACGATATTTTCCGATTTTCATCGGCGGGTTTTCCCCCAATATAATCGCTCCAAGCTTTGTTGTTTGCGCTTGTCATCGTTAATACATTTTCGTCCGAAACCATAATGTCATAAGTTTCTTTACTATTCTCAAAATAAGCAATGTGGATTTGATCGTTTTCGGATATTGATACTTCAATTTCCCTATCCCGTACATCAAGATTGATTTCATTGATCTGTGTATCCGGCGTATAACTTTTCTCTTCAAAGGATTCGTTGCTGTTCGAGCAACCCGCCAAAACAAAACCGCCTAATACAAGACACCATGCGAATAAAATAATTTTTTTCATTTTAATTCCTCCCTATTTCGTAGATTAGACTTACAACTCGAACGCATAGTAGCATTCCGTTTTATTGATTTCCCCAGTGAAGTGAAAACCGAAAGAAAGATATCGGTTCTTTGCATTTTCATTTGCGTCATCAATTGCTAAGATGACTTTCTTAACACCTTGGATTTTTAGACCGCGCAAGATATGCTCGAGGGCTTTTTCTTCAAGTCCTTTTTGTTGAAATTGATCATCGATCATAAAGCGGCAGATGGTTGCCGCTTCAGCTTGATTTTCCGCACGCCGATACATAAAAAAACCGATTAACACATTGTTGTTATATATTGCATGGGGGTGCATTTCTGGATCATATTTTGCTGCCGCAATGGAAATGGCGTTGCAACAGGAACATCTCTCCTTTGTTGTACCAATGCCATCTTGATTTGTTGTTAATTCGCACACGTCCAATATATTTTGTGCATCGACTGCTTTTATTCGAATCATGGCCATCCCTCATGTCTATAAAGTTTTTCTTTTTAAGACCACAAGTCCTGCGAGAGATAATGCGGCGCTGAGTAACAGACAAATACAAATGTGCAAGACAGCATTGTTGTTCAGCATGATCATCTGAAAAAATCCGGCCAAAATCGTGCGCAATGGCGCAAGCGGCGTAAAAATACAAATGATCGCGACGAATACCGCGTCCGTTAGCCAACCGTACCAATGCGCCTGCATAGACAACAGCGCATGGAGAAACACCATAACAAGCAATAAAAAGAACATCTGCTGTAATCCGGCAACGATCATTCCGTTTTCCGTCCATTCACACACGTCCATCATATTGATAACGGTTTGCGCGGAATATATAGGGTCAATCCATAGATGGATTGCTGTGTTGACGAGAGAAATGCAAAATGCCAAGAATCCATAGCTGATGAGACAACCGAAATAGTAATCTTTTTTGCTCGCGCCCAAATGCATTAACTTCGTGAAATCATAAAACACAAAAAAGAATGGGGTCAAGACAGCAAGCAGCCAAGAATAATTTCCCTTGCTTAAAATAACGTTACCGGAAGATGTGGCGCAAAGTACCACAAGAGCCGTAAGGATGAAACTGATCTTATTGCTCGCAAGCAAGCGTTTTACAATGGCAAAAATCGCTGTCATCTTTTTACACCTCCCTTTTGCCCGACCAGTTGTATAAAGAAATCCTGCAAAGAAAGCGGTTGAATTTCCAATGAAGCAGCCTGCTCTGGTGGGTTGTCGAAAATATAACTTGTTACAAGACCTCCCACCGTATCTTGACCGATGATATTTAAATTTCGGATTGCAGCTTCCACGTCTTTTTGCAGCCCGCTGATACGAAACGCGTTTGCTTCAACCGACTGCAATGTATCAAAGAAACGGACGCTTCCTTTATCAAGAATAATCAACTTTTGAATGGTCTTCGCGATTTCTTCAATGATGTGGGTGGATACGATAATAAATAATTCGCGGGTGTTTATGAAAACTCTCTGTCAGCATATCGTAAAACTCCACGCGCATAATTGCGTCAAAGCCAAGGACCGGTTCGTCTAAAAGAATAACGTCTTTATTGCTTGCCAAACAGATCATGGTTGAAACCATCGTTTTCATGCCTAGAGAAAGATGGTGAAACTTCTTTTTCCCGTCTAACTCAAAGCGCTCCATCATTTCCGAAGCAAAGTCGTAATCATAGTTGGAGTTTACTTCGGAAGCAATCCGCAGCAATTTCCGTACTGGAAGATTAAAATGCTTTGCAAAGTTTTCAATATAACAACATCGACTTTGGATACAGGCGTGAGTTATATGGAAAACTTTGCAAAGCATTTTAATCTTCCGGTGCGGAAACTGCTGCGGATTGCCTCGGAAGTGAACCCAAACTACGATGATGACTTT
>CALXSZ010000165.1 GCA_944391275.1 uncultured Syntrophomonadaceae bacterium | reverse complement strand
TTAAGCCATACCCCGTAATACAGCAATAGATCAAACGCGGATTTAAGCTTTTTAAAACCTCATAACCAATTTCTAGTTTATCCATCACGCCCGGCCGAAATTGATCGACCACTACATCGGCATCTTGCGCTAAACGCTTAAAAATTTCTTTTCCGATTTCAGTCTTTAAATTTAACGAAAGGCTTTTTTTGTTGCGATTGACAGTGTAAAAGCGGGAACTTGTATCCCCTAACAACGGCGGAAGTTCTCTACCCAAATCCCCTCCGCGCACATCTTCCACCTTGATGACTTCCGCGCCAAAATCAGCCAACAACTGTGTACAGTACGGTCCGGGAAGATACCGAGATAAGTCCAACACCCGAATTCCCGTTAATGGAAGCTGCGTCATAAGTCTTTCTCCTCTCTTTTTCGTATTTTTTACTTTTTCATAACTCTATCTTAATATAAAATTGTTTTTTAGGCTAGGGTTCCTTGCCATTTTCCCATAAGAAAGGACGGCCTCAAACGAAATCAAGGCCGTCCCCAATATATTTTTTGATGATCTAGCGTGTCAACATGGATGCTTCCAACATCGCTTCCCGCAAACTCCGCACGGAATAGGCGTCTCCAATCATATCAACGCGCGGCGCCCACTGAACGCAGACTTCATAAAGCGACTGCTCCGGTTTAAAGCCTACCGCCATCACCACATAATCGGCCGGCAGCATATGCTGTTCCCCTTCCGCATTGACAAGTCGTACGCCGTCAGCCAAAATTTCTTCGACGCGCGCCGATACATATTTATCGAAAGGTTTCAGGTGATTCAGCAAATCGCGTCGATTCTTCTTTTCCATATCCATCGCTAAATATGGCCGCATTTCCACAATGCTTATCCGGTTATCGCCGTGTTCTTGTAAATAATGAGCGGTTTCCAATCCCGTAGAACCGCCGCCAATAACGACTACCCGTTTTCCTTGCCACGTTTTTCCCTCCTGAAGCACCGAAATACTATCTACGCATAACGGCAGATCCGCTCCTGGAATCGGCAATTTCATCGGAACCGATCCGGTTGCCAACACTACGCGGTCCCAAGCATTGGTCTTTAAGTCTTCTTCGCCAAAAGAAGTCTGTAAACGCAAGGTAATTGCGCTTTTCTCCACCCGCCGAATCAAATACTGACGCAGTAATTCAATTCGATGTTTCAGAGGGGGCGCCGCCGCTGGAATCATCATACCCCCTAACGCAGATTGCCGTTCGTACAAAATTACCTGGTAACCGGCTTCATCCAACGTAAGCGCGGCCTGCATTCCAGCAATTCCACCGCCTACTACCGCTGCCATCCGGCCTTTCCCGGAGAAGAAAAAAATTTTCCGTCCCTCTCGTCCTGCAAAAGGGTTGACCGTACAAGCAATTGTTTTGCCGGCCGATATATTACTGATGCAGACGTCGCAATTTAGGCAGGGACGAATATCTTCTTCTCTTCCTGAAAAAGCCTTTTGCGGCCACTGCGGATCCGCCAAAAGCCCCCGAGCCATGAAAACAAAATCCGCTTTTCCTTCGCGGATAATCGTGTCCGCCATTTCCGGTTTACGTACCATCCCTCCGGTAATCACTGGAATCCGGACTTCCTTCTTGAGCGCTTCCGCCATATAAACGCGCCATCCCTCTTCGTAGGATGCGGGTTCAATACTTTTTAACCCGGATTCGTAGGTCCCGCAGGAACAATGGATGACGTCCACACCCGCTGTTTCCAGATGTTGCCCAATTAAAACACTTTCTTCCAACGTGAGTCCGCCTTCAATAAAATCATCCATATTGAGCCGTACGGAAAGCAATAAATCCGGAACTTGTTTTTTAATGGCCTGTACGCACTCCAACAAGAATCGTTCCCGGTTTTCTAAACTTCCGCCATATTCATCCGTTCGATGATTCGCGTTCGGGGATAAAAATTCATTTAATAAATAACCGTGCGCCGCATGTAATTCAACACCGTCAAATCCGGCGCGTGAAGCATAATACGCCGAATCCGCAAATTTTTGTACCAATTCCTTGACTTCCTCCGTAGTTAAAGCCCGAGGAACGCTGCGAATAATTTTACAAGGAATTTCCGAAGGCGCTACCGGCTGATTGCCATCAATGACAAACGGCGTAACTTCGCGGCCAATGTGCAACAGCTGGATAAAAGCGGCCGCGCCATGCATTTTGATCGTCTCACTCAGGCGATACAATCCGGGAATATACTTCGGATTATCCAAAGCCAATTGAGCAAAGCCCTCGCGGCCAATTGGCGCGTCAATACAAGCCGCTTCCACAATAATCATCCCTACGCCGCCACGCGCACGCGCTTCGTAATGTTCCAGCAAACTATCGGTCACTTGTCCGTCTACCGCCAATCCGCTTACCATCGGAGACATAATTAATCGGTTTTTGATTCGTTTTCTGCCAATATAACCTGGGCGAAACAAATTCGGATATTTCTGCATACTCCCACTCCTTTTCTTTCCTTCCGTCCAACCCTTATCCTTTTTATTGTATATTGTAGCGTAATTTTGCTTCTTTGGGTATACGTTCGAGTCATTTTATTCAATGAGCGCGCGATTTTACTCTCCTAGAAAAGTTCCCGTGGGACAAATGCATAAAAGAAAAATGCTATGCAACCCATGCACAGCATTTTCTTTCGCTCTACGCAATGTCTCTAATTTTCTTGTTCGTTTTCTTCCGGTTTCCAAGCGGCATATTCAACAGCCAGCGCCGCGCAATGCCCAATCATCTTCTGACAATTTTTTTTGTGGTCTTTTCCGTCAAAGTCGTCTTTCCAAGGCGCGCTGAGTTCCCGACAAATCAGTGTGCCATATTCACTTTGAATCCGTTCAACAAAGGCTCGAAAAGGCTGATAAACGTGTTTCAATTCCTGGATCCGTTCTTTTGCCTCCGGAAGAGCTAAGGGATTTTTTCTCCCGCGCACGGTCCCAATGGCCAGCATCGCTCCATTTATGGCTCCGCAGGTATTGCGGGTTTGCCCCATACCGCCGCCAAAACCACTGGCTAAAGCCATGATTTCGTCCGGTAAATCGACCTCGTTGACATCCAGAAAACTCCTCAAGACGCATTCGCTGCAATTCAATACTTCACGAAAATACTGTTTCGCTCGTTCTTCAGCCTCCTGCGCTTTTGATCGTAATGCTTCATCCATTGAATGTACCTCCTTCACATCGTTCCATGACGGCTTCTGTTCTCAAAAAATATTTCTCCCATTCTTGCTGAAGTCGGTTTCAACAAAAATTTCTTCTATGTTTATTGTAGCAAAAATTTTTTTAAAATAAATCATTTTACGGTGACAATTTACATGGATTTTGTTATAATGACGTTTAAATTTATTCATTTCTGTACGTTGAAAAACAGGAGGAAATCGATCTATGCCCATTGTCATTCCGCAATCACTGCCCGCAACGGCCACGCTCATTGAAGAAAATATTTTCGTTATCAATGAAATGCGCGCGCTGCATCAAGACATTCGACCGCTAAGAATTGGTTTAGTAAACCTTATGCCGAATAAAGATGTGACAGAAACCCAATTATTGCGAATGCTTTCGAATTATCCTCTGCAAATCCAAGTCGATTTAATCGCTATGGCCAGCCATCAGTCGTCTAACACGCCGCCGGAGCATTTGAAAAACTTTTATAAAAATTTTTCGGATATCCGTCAGGATAAATACGATGGGATGATTATTACGGGAGCACCCGTTGAAAAACTCCCTTTTAGCGACGTGAATTATTGGAATGAACTGAAGGAAATCATGGATTTTACAAAAAATAATGTGACTTCTACGCTCCATATCTGCTGGGCGGCCCAAGCAGGATTGTATTATCATTACGGCATCCACAATCGTGTTTTGGACGATAAAATATTCGGCGTTTTTCCTCATCGCGTCCGCAACCGCAAACACCCGATTGTTCAAGGCTTTGACCACGAATTTTTCGCACCGCATTCCCGTTGGACGCAAATCGTGGAGGAAGACCTGCGAAACTGTCCGGAAGTAGAAGTTTTGTGCGAATCTCCCGAAGCCGGCGCATACTTAATTGCCAGTAAAGATAATAAATACTTCTTTGTGAACGGTCATTCGGAATACGATCACGATACGTTAAAACAAGAATACGATCGTGATGTAGCCAAAGGCTTGGAAGTAAAACTACCTCTAAACTATTTTCCCAACGACGATCCGACGCAAACTCCTATCAACCGATGGAAATGCCACGGACACATGCTCTTTAATAATTGGTTAAATTACTTCGTCTATCAAATCACACCTTATGATTTATATGGCGGGAAACCCACCCTTAACTGGCTTGAGTATTAAACGATTTCGATCCAAAATTACGCATCCTCACAACAAAAAAAACGGTTTGGAACGCATTTGAAATGCAAAAAACAAACCGTTTTTTTCTCAAAAGGCATGGTAAATATGTTCAATTTGCGGTGCTTGTCCACTTTTTTTCAGAATCGCAATGACGTCAAATCGAATCGCTAGGTCCGTTGGATTTTCTATGAGATAGATTTCGGCGGCTCGACGTAAATGTTGTTGTTTCGCGTAAGTAACGGCTTCTAAGGGACTTCCAAACTGTGTGTTTTTCCGGGTTTTTACTTCTACAAACACCAAATAATCCGATTCTTGGGCGATAATATCCAATTCGCCATAAGGCGTTCGATAATTTCGCTCCAAGATTCTATAACCTTTTTGGACCAAATAGGACACTGCCGTACTTTCTCCCCATTGTCCAAAATTTCTTCGATGATTATCTTTCATAAGGTTTTTCATCCTGCCCCGCCTGCCATCGAAGCACTTCCCGCACCGGGCGATAGGTACGACGATGGATGGGAGATACGCCTAATTGTTGCAAACATTCTCGGTGTCGCTTCGTTCCATACCCTTTATGCTGGGAAAATCCATATCCGGGGTATAACGTCTCATAGGCTTCCATCGCCTGATCTCGAGTCACCTTCGCTAGAATCGAAGCGCAAGCAATCGAGATACTTTTCTGATCGCCCTGAATAATCGGTTCCTGGCGTACCGCGACCAACTTCGGCAGGGTAATCGCATCCAACAATAAATAATCCGGTGGTAACGTTAGCGACAGAACTGCCTGGGTCATAGCCATTCGTGTTGCCTCCAAAATATTGAAACGATCAATCGCCTGAGGTGAAAGAAAAACAACGGACCAGTCTAACGCCATCTGCCGAATCTTAGGAGCTAAATAGGCCCTTTTAGCGGCAGTAAGTTTTTTGGAATCGTCTATCCCCTCTATATAAAAATCGGTCGGCAAGACCACTGCCGCCGCCGCTACGGGGCCGGCCCAAGGTCCTCGTCCAGCTTCATCCAATCCTGCAATCCATTTTGCTCCTTGCCGCCGGGCTTGTTGCTCAAATTTCCACATTTGCGCTAAGCGCTGCGCTTCTTCTTCTGTAGCGCGCGGATTCTTTCTTTTTTTCAAAACTTTGACTCTTTCCTCTCTTCCCTGTTTATCCATCCAAACTGATCCTTCCCCATTTCCCACGCCGAAACTCCTGTAACAAATTGTGGGCGGCTTTATCCAAATCCGGCTGCGCTCCATGATTCAGATATCCTCGCTTTTGCGCAATTCGAATGAGGATTTCCTCATAATTGCCCATCTGTAACCCCTCACCCAATTGTCTTGCAATCTCTTGCGGGCAATGGTTTTGAAGGTAATTTGCTAAAAAAGCGGCAACATCGTATTCTTGATAAGCTTTTTCGCCCACAATATTCAAAAGAGCCAATTTATACCCTTGTTCATCGCTTTCTACTTTGGGCCACATCAGCCCCGGCGTATCCAAAAGCTCTATATCCTCTAAAACCCGCACCCACTGACGTCCCCGCGTCACTCCGGGTTTATCACCGGTTTTGACACGATTTTTGCCTACCAAACAATTTAAAAAAGTGGACTTTCCTACATTTGGCACGCCTGCAACCATGACGCGGGCTGGTCGGATTCGACGGCCGCGCGCTTTCATCTTTTCGGCTTGTTCCGCATACATTTTTCGCACTTGGCTCAGTACATCCCGTTTTCCTTTCCCCCCCATGGAATCCATCGCAACGGCATAAAATCCCTGTTGCTGAAACTGCCGAATATATCTTTTCGTGGCCTCCTCATCCGCTAAATCGGCCTTATTCAAAATATAAAGAAGCAATTTTCCCTTTGCCATTTTTTCTAATTGACGATTGCGGCAAGAAAACGGTGCGCGCGCATCCAAAAGCAGGAGTACAATATCCACCCATTTCATGTTTTCTTCGATTTCGCGCCGAGCTCCTACCATATGTCCCGGGAACCAATTTACAGCCATTGTTTTCACCTCTTTTCTCTTCGAGCTTTCTATCGAACGTTTTGATCCGCCAAAATATACGGTCCCTTTATGACAAGAAATTTACTCTTCCTCTAGACTTTCACTTTTAAAAAGCAAAGTGGATTCATTCTTTTCCCTGCAAATTTTTTTATCTCTTATTCATCTTCGCCTAAAGTACTCAAAGAATTTTCTCTTCCTGATGAGCATTTCGTCTTTATATTCAAGGTGGTTTTTTTTTTATTCGATCTTTTATAGAGAAACAATGTCCTTAATTTTTAGAAAAAACCCGGCCCACCAATTAGGCGGCCGGGTTCTTAAGATTCTTATTTCGTTCCTCTACAGAAATTTAGAAAGAAGTTTTTTCTTTCACACGAGCGGCTTTACCCGTTCTTTCGCGTAAATAGAATAATCTGGCTCTGCGAACTTTCCCTCTTCTTGCTACTTCAATTTTATCAATTTTTGGAGAATGAAGCGGAAAAGTTCTTTCAACACCTACGCCATAAGAAATTCTTCTTACTGTAAAAGTTTTTGAAAGACCGGTTCCTCTTTCTTTAATGACAACGCCTTCGAACAACTGGATTCTTTCGCGCGTACCTTCAATGACTTTTACATAAACCTTCACCGCATCGCCCGGTCCGAAGTTTGGAAGATCTTTTTTGTAGTAATCCTGTTCAATCGCTTGGATTAAATCCTGCATTTTTATTCCTCCTCCCACGACAGATGTTCATACATTTTCTTGAGAATGCAGCGGACCATCCTGATTTAATAAGCCTTATTACTTTAGCATAGATTTTTTTTTTAATCAAGTAAAAAAAGTATTTTTCTATTCTGAGGGCATCATTTTTTTTAACACAGAAAGCGCATTTTTTAGAGCAAAGCGGCGTTCCAAATGATACTCTAAATACTTTTCCCAAAATCGTTCGATTTGAGCATGCGTTTGCTCATTTAATCGTAACCGTTCAATCATCTTCAGATCGGCTCGCAACAATAATTTTAATACGGCCAATACTTCTGCATTCATGAAAAACACGGGCTCCGTTGTCCGCTGATAACATTCCTTGCAAAGAAGCCCGCCTTCTACGATACTAAAAAACTCTCCCAATGCTTTCTGGCTTCCACAATTGACACATTGATTTAAAACAGGTGAAAATCCCAAGTCATTCATCACCTGAGCCTCAAAATAACGTAACAAAATAGGACGCGGTCCCTTATTCTCAAGGGTTTGCACAATTTCAATCGTATGAAAAAATAATTCGGGATAGGGTTGATTTTCCGGCAAAATTTTATCTAGTATCTCCGTCATATAAAGCAAATACATAACCGAAACCATATCTTCACGACTATGACCAAAAAACTCCAGAATTCTTCCCTGCGATACGATATCCAGGGATTTCCCCCGCCGCAAAAAAAGCTCGCTATAACAAAAAGGCTGCGTACAAGCCCGCAGACTGCTTTTTGGTTTTTTTACTCCCTTGGCAATCGCGCCAATTTTCCCATATTTTTCCGTGAAAATACTAATTAGGCGATCCGCTTCTAAATAATCTCGATTCCGCAAGATGAATCCAAGACTTTTATAATATAACGTTTTTCCCACATTGATCCCATTCTTCCGGTTTAAAACATTCTATTCTTTTTTCTCTAAGGAAAACATTTCCGGCAAAAGCTCCGCCAAAGTATATTCCTGATAGTTTCCCTTGTCATCGTCTACAATCAGCTGCACATCAGGATTAAAT
>CALXSZ010000164.1 GCA_944391275.1 uncultured Syntrophomonadaceae bacterium | reverse complement strand
TGTACGCATCTTTTTTAAACAATTTTCCATAGGTTCTCCAGGAAAAATAAGAAAATCGCTCTATCCGTATTGTTTGACTGTTTCCGAATAAGCATCTTCGCATATTTTTTCGCTCAAACTAGGTCGGCCCCCCCTTTTAAGCGTTCTTTCCGGTTTCACCCAACGCCTATCGTTCGCTCCCGCTCGTTATAAACATCGCATCCCCGTAACTAAAAAACCGATAGCGCTTTTCGACAGCGTGACGATAAGCTGCTAAGGTATGTTCCCGTCCGGCAAAGGCCGAAACCAGCATTAAAAGCGTTGATTGCGGCAAATGGAAATTGGTGATTAAAGCATCAATGGCTTGATACCGATACCCTGGATAAATAAATTTATTCGTCTCTCCGTTTCCTGGAACAAACCCCTGCTGGGGATCGTAAATCGTTTCTAAGGTTCGCACCACGGTGGTTCCTACAGCGACAATTTTATGCCCTCCTGCCCGAACGGCGTTCATTTTCTTCGCTGCTTGTTCTTCCACCCAATATTTTTCATAATGCATTTGGTGGTCACGTATATCCGGTACGGAAACCGGACGGAAAGTCCCGATTCCCACTTGCAGAATAATTTTAATAATTTGTACGCCTTGGTTTTTCAGCGTATCCAGAAGTTGTTCCGTAAAATGAAGTCCAGCTGTAGGCGCCGCGACCGAGCCGCGACAACGGGCATATACGGTTTGGTAATCCATTAAATCCCGTTCTTCAGCCGGCCGTCCCATATAAGGCGGAAGAGGAATTTCCCCGCATTGGTCAATAATATCGTCTTCCGGCAAGTCCGAAAAGAATTGAATGAGACGGCCGCCCGCAAAAGGCAACTCCTGCTCTATGAATACTTTCACAGGAGTCTGGTTCCGCGTCGTCAAAGTGACTTCGGTTCCCGCCGGCAATCGTTTAGCCGGGCGCACCAAAGCTTCCCACCCGTTTTCCAGGCGGTTTAATAAAAGAATTTCCACTTTCGCTCCGGTTTGCGTTTTATAACCCAACAGCCGTGCTGGAATCACGCGCGTTTCATTAATCACCAGCGCGTCTCCGGGGTTCAAATAATCCCCAATATTGCAAAAAAC
The DNA here is from genome assembly GCA_944391275.1 of uncultured Syntrophomonadaceae bacterium. GTDB lineage: Bacteria > Bacillota > Syntrophomonadia > Syntrophomonadales > Syntrophomonadaceae > CALXSZ01. The sequence continues at coordinate 3,981 of CALXSZ010000164.1, read as the reverse complement.
CCGATCTTCCAGCGCGCCGGTTTCACGATCCATCACCAAAAGCCGCGCAGCATCCCGTGGTTCGACCGGATGCTTAGCAATCAATTCCGTTGGCAAATCGTAATCATAAGCCGCCAATTGGTAAATATCCTCTGTAAGATGTTCTTGGTAAGATGGTTGTATATGCATTTTCTTTTTCCTTTTTATCTTCTAAAAATATTCATGAGAAGAGTCAACAGCACACTGATTAGAATACAACTCACAATGGGGAAGAAAAAACTGAAATTTTCTTTTTTAATAAAAATATCCCCTGGCAAACGAAAAAGCGGCCAATTGAAATGGGACGCCACATAAAGAAGCAGTCCACACCCAAATAGAACGCCTCCCGCTAACATAAGAAGCTTAGCAACTCCATTCATATCCATTCTTTTCCCTCTAACGTACGAGCGCCCGAATTTCTTTAGGCGCATAACGTTCAATTTCACTATACAGACATCCGCAGTATTGTTGGCGATATAATCCCAACGCTCGGGAACGCTCGCCCGTTTCAGCAAATCCTTCCCGAAAATCATGATATAAAAAAGGGACCCCATATTTTTCCCCAATCGCTTCGCCTAGTTCACGAATGAGCTGATGTTTCTGATATTTACTCACCAAAAGGGTGGTCGAATAATAATCAAATTTCCCTTTTTTCGCAATATGAGCCGCCTGTTCCAGGCGTATCTGGTAACATAGCCTGCAACGCTGGCTTTCGCGAAAAGCAATTGTCTGGAAATATTTCAGAGGCTGATAATTTTCATCCCATATAACCGGTAAGTCAACGATTTCGGCATATTTTTCCAAACCTTCCCTGCGTTTCATGTATTCCGTATAGGGGTGGATATTCGGATTGTAAAAATAGCCTCGCACTTCATACCCCTGTTCCCTGAGCCAAGGCACCGGGTAGGTCGCGCAAGGCCCGCAGCAAATATGCAGCAAAATTTTAGGAGAGCGGAACATTTCGCGCTTATCACGATCGGATATTTTTTTTACTTCATTCATCAAACAACCTCCCGGACTTCACCGATGGATGCGGTTTATATCCCATATGCCGATACCCGCGTTCTGTAACGACTCTCCCCCGCGGGGTCTTGTGCAAAAACCCTAGTTTTAACAAATAAGGTTCGTAGACGTCCGTCAGAGAATCACTTTCTTCTGAAATAGCAGCTGCCAAGGTATCCAGACCCACCGGCCCGCCGTTAAATTTCTGGATAATGGTTTCAAGGATCAACCGATCCATTCGATCCAGCCCGCATTCGTCAATGAGAAGACTCCTTAAGGACGTCTCCGCCAATTCTTCCGTAATTTCTCCATCTCCCTTCACCAACGCAAAATCGGCTACCCGTTTCAACAATCGATTGGCGATACGCGGCGTTCCGCGAGAACAAGCCGCTAATTTCGCTGCTCCTTCGGGTGTAATCGGGACTTTTAATATTTGCGCTGTACGCTGGAGGATCTGCATCAAATCCTTCTCCTCATAAAATTCCAACCGACAGTTGATGCCGAAACGATCCCGCAGCGGGGAAGACAAAAGTCCAGGGCGTGTCGTGGCGCCAACCAATGTAAAAGGATTGATATCCACTTCCAGTGTCCGGGCTGAAGGACCTTTACCGATCACGATGTCAATTTTGTAATCTTCCATTGCCGAATACATGATTTCTTCAACGGTTCGATTCAAGCGGTGAATTTCATCAATAAAGAGCACTTCTCCTGCTTCTAAATTTGTCAAAATAGCCGCCAAATCGCCTGCTCTTTCGATAGCCGGCCCGGAAGTTTTGCGGATATTGGTTCCCATTTCCGATGCAATAATATTGGCCAGAGTTGTTTTCCCCAGTCCAGGCGGCCCACTCAGAAGGACATGATCCAAACTTTGATGGCGCTCACGTGCCGCCTGAATAAAAACTTCAATATTTTCCCGTACTTGCTGCTGCCCAATATAATCTTGTAGACGGGTCGGACGCAAAAAAACTTCTTCCATGTCTTCTTCTGGAAGTAAGTGTGAAGTAATGAACCGTTCATCCATCTGTTCCTGCTCCTTTCAAATCTTTTATTGGTTATCCGTGTCGCTTTTCAGATAGGCGTTTGAGCAGTAAGCGCAGATTGTCTTCGGTCCGTTCCTGCAAGGCATTTTCTTCTTGCAACGAAATCAAAAGCGGATAAACCTCCGTCCGTGTGTAACCCAACGTTTCCATCGCTTCGATAATTTCCGCCAGCATTGCGCCCGTAGACGAATCGCCCGAGGAGGCGTTTTCTGTTGGAAGTACGTTGGCACCGGATAATAATTTATCTTTTAATTCAAAAATTAAACGGCCGGCCATTTTTTTCCCTACTCCAGGAATTTGCACAAGCGTTTTTTCATCGCCCGTTACTATTGCATGGACCAAGGCGTCCGGGGCCATATGAGAAACCATTGCTTGGGCAACTTTTCCACCTACGCCGGACACCATCATTAAGCGCCGAAATAACAGTAATTCTTCCTTTTGTAAAAATCCATATAGTTTAATATCGTTTTCACTAACCATCATATGGCAATAAACCTCTAACTCATGATGAGGCAAAATTCGCGGCAGGTGTTTGGGATGAACGGCAATTTCATATCCCACGTTCTGTACCTTTAACCAGATGCTTTCGTCCAAAATTTCTAAAACTTTTCCATATAAATACGTAATCACAAATACCCGTTCTCCTCTTCTCCCATGGCTTTCTTCATACGACTTGTATGTAAATGACAAAGCGCTACCGCTAAGGCGTCCGCTGCATCATCCGGTTTAGGAATTTCTTTTAAATGCAAAATACGCATGACCATGGACTGGACTTGACGTTTATCAGCCCGTCCATAGCCTACAACAGATTGTTTCACCTGTAAAGGCGTATATTCTCCAATGGGCAAAGAATTTTTCGCACCCGTATATAAAATCACGCCGCGGGCCTGGGCTACGGTAATGACGGTTTTAGCATTTTTTTGATAAAACAATTCCTCCACTGCCAAAGCATCCGGTTGATAACGGTCAATCAACATTTGCAGCGCCTGCCCAATATGGAGAAGCCTTCGCGGCATTGGCCAATCCGGCGGGGTAAGAATCGCTCCATAATCCAGGGTTTTTTCTCGTCCATTTTGCATTGTAATAACGCCATATCCGCAGGTAGCGGTTCCGGGATCGATTCCTAACACAAGCATACGGCTGTTCTCCTTGATCATCTGATCTTATTATTTTAACAAATTTAAAGCAAAAAAAAAAGTCGAGCGAATGAAGCTTTTTTTTTTTTTTTTCCCAACTCGCTTATTCGATCCATTCATCAAAATTCATCAATACATCATTTAACTGATCTTCGGTTTCAAATTCATATTCCCCATTTTTCAATTTTTCCTGTATATCCAATGGCAAGAGCGCATAACGAATCGACGTAACCTGTTGTAAAACATCTTCCTCTTTTGTAGGACCTTGATAAATCGCAACAAGATCTTGATAAATTTTTAAACGATATTTTTGTTTTTGTTGCGGGCTGTAATCATTAATGCTTTGACGAATCGTCAATTCATTTTCGGCATATTTTACTTCATATCCCCGTTCTTTCGGATAAAACCGGTAAATATCTTCCAAACTTTTTCCAATAAGAGTGTGTTGTTCGGGCAAGGCTCCGGTAACCATGTCCTTCGATTTTAAGTAAACTTGTTGAAAAACAACCGCCGTATCATTCTGAATCACCGGAACCGATTCTTCCACCGTAGGGGCCGTTTCAGCTGTAAGAGGCTTTTTTTCACTACTATTCAAAGGTGCGGCTCCCTGACGCAAGTCATATTCAAGTAAAACGCTGCCTAAGATCAACGCAACGAATACGGTTAATAGCCTTCCAACAATCCGTTTCTTCATATTTATCACCTCAATTACCAGTGTTTGTTTTTTTGAGGTTTTTATACTTCGTTCTTTCATGATTGTAGAAAATTTCTTCCATAAAATACTT
>CALXSZ010000163.1 GCA_944391275.1 uncultured Syntrophomonadaceae bacterium | reverse complement strand
GCTTCCGAAAGCCCCCAATGCGTAATTTTTCCCTCGCGAATCAGGTCGCTCATTACGCCAGCCACCTCTTCAATTGGAACATCCGGATCCACACGATGTTGATAATATAGGTCAATATGATCCGTATTCAGTCGTTTCAGCGACTGCTCAACCGAAGTTCGGATAATCTCCGGCCGAGAATCTGGAATGATCGGCTTATTCAGATCAGGACATGTTGTATCAAAGTGAACGCCAAATTTCGTCGCAAGGACGACTTGATTGCGGTAAGGTTTCAAGGCCGATCCCAACAGACTCTCATTGTCATGAGGATTTTCCGGCGTTCCATAGACTTCGGCGGTATCAAAAAACGTATATCCCATATCCACCGCCCGCGCCAAGAGTTCCGCCATCTCTTTTTTGTCTGCCGGAGCACCATAGGCGTGACTCATCCCCATACACCCCAAGCCAATCGCAGAAACCCTCAGGTCTTTTCCTAATATACGATTTTTCATGCTTTTCCTCCCGAAACATTTCTTTTCATGGACTCATTTTAAAATCTTCCCAGATAAATGAATCCTCTTCAAATTCTTTTTGTTCATAAAGGCCGCTTTTTTGCCCCCTTTTGGAATCTTCTTGGAAACTTCCTCCTCTTTTCCCGTTTCTCATCCGCTACGACCGCCTGATTTCTCCTCCTTCATCTATAGAACCGGACTCTTAGACAGGCGACGTTTCGATCGGCTTGCTACGGAATAAGCGTTCTCAGATGATCATAGCAAATACCCTTAAAAACACGCCTGAAAAATCCTTAAAATGTCTTCATGCGTCATTTTCTGATAACTTCCGGGAGCCAAATTACAAGATTCCGCAATCTCTTCCAGGATCGAATCGTCCGTCAACCCCAACTCCCGCAAAGTGGTCGGCATGCCCAGTTCCTGAATAAAATCCGCCAACGCTTCCACTCCGGCGCGGGCCAACTCTTTGTCTGTTTTTCCGTCTTGGGAAATTCCCCAGACGCGCGTGGCAAAACGAACAAATTTGGGCAGCCCAGCTTCATAAATGTGCCGGTAATAGGCAGGATGCAACACAGCTAATCCTTCCCCATGATTGCAGTTGGTATACGCGCCCAATTGATGTTCCATCTGATGACACTGAAAGTCGCACGCCTTCCCCAATTTGATGATACGATTTTCCGCCATGGTAGATTCCCACATTAAATTACTTCGAGCGGTATAATCCTGCGGATCTTCTACTGCAGCGCGCAGATCACGGATCACGCCGCGCATCAACGCCTCAGAGAGGTCATCCGATACATTTTCCTCATTCGGAACACTAAAATACGTTTCCATAATATGACTGAGGATATCAACCCCTCCGGATACCATTTGTCGTCTCGGAACACTCATGGTATAAGTGGGATCCAAAAGGGCAAATCGGGGATTACAGGCAGGATAATCCCGCCCGGTTTTGATTTTCTTCTCTTCATGAGTAATAACCGCTCCACCGTTCATTTCGCTGCCGGTTCCCACTACCGTGACAATCGCCCCTAGCGGCAGCGGAGTGAAATCCACCACGCCGGGTCTGGCCCAAAAATCCTCCCATAGATCGCCTGGATAGACAACCGCCATCGAAATCGCTTTGCAACAATCGATCACCGATCCACCGCCAATACCTAAGATGAAATCTACCCCCTTTTCCTTCGCTAACATTGCCCCTTCCTTCACCTTTTTATAGGTCGGATTGGGCATAATCCCCGGAAATTCCACTACGTCTTTTCCCGCAGCCGTTAAGATCCCCATTACCTCGTCATAAATCCCGGTACGTTTGATGGAACCACCGCCATAAGCCAGCATCACGGTATGGTTTCTTTTCACCAAACAATCAAGATATTCCCTGACACACCCTTTCCCAAAGTAGGTTTTGGTTGCATTTTCAAATATAAAATTGTTCAAACTGCACGCTTCCTCTCATTTTTTATCTTGTGAAGAATTATTTACTAAAATCAAGTCGTTCGATTCATCTATCCTTCATGAAGAATCGCCTTTCTTCGCTCACGAAATATTTCTTGTATACCCGAATTATAAGCTTCCCACCCCAAAAGCAGAAGTACCACTTGGTTGCCCAGTATAAAGTCTACGGTTAAAACCCATTCACGTTCCAGCTAAATTCCCCTCCATTCTCTTTTCTTCGAGCATGCAAATAAAAAAGGGGTGTCCGCAAACACGCGGACGCCCCTTTCGTTCGGTCATTGTCAAATAGGATATAATAGATTTTTCCCAAATTCAGATTTTCCCAACTTTCTTCTCCCTCCAGGAAACCCGATCATTTTTTCAGTGAACGTTTTAGTCCGCAGTCCCCTCTTCCCCTTCTCTTTCATTTCCCTCGAAGAAAATTCCCAACGTTTTTTAAAAAAGCTAGGCGGCCGCATAAGCCTTCTTAATCTTTCTTATCTCATCACACAACTATTCGTTAGTTCATTATTTTCGTGTCCTTTGATTACGCCCTCCAGCTTCTCGAAAATTGAGTCATCCTCTCTCTAAAAGCCCCTGTTCCTTTATTCTTCTAAGGGAGGCAGCTCTTCCAAATTTTTTAGCGAAAACTGTTCTAAAAATTGTTCGGTTGTTTCATATAAAGTCGGACGTCCTGGTGCATCCAATCTTCCGTTTTCTTGGATCAAATTCCTTTCCAACAGGGATTGCAAGACCTTTTCGGATTTAATGCCCCGGATTTCATCTATTTGCGGTCGTGTAATCGGCTGCCGATAAGCAACAATAGCCAAAGTTTCCAAAGCCGCCATGGAAAGACGTCGCACAGGGATTTTTTGGATCTGCATCAAAAGTCGAGCATATTGCTCTTTTGTCCCCAAGCGACAGGCCGTCGGTTCTAAGAATAAGGTAATCCCCCGTTTTTCTTCCTGGTACGCCTGCTGCATCTCTTTTAACAGCAAATGTACCTCGGACGGGGTAATTTTTAACCAATCGGAAAGCGCCTGATAGGAAACTGGCTCTGCCAAAGCAAACAGAATCGCTTCGATCGCAGCTTTATTTTCTTCATTCATCCACATGGAAAATACTTCCTTTAAACGTTGGGATTTTTATTTGAGATCTGAATAAGAATTTCCTGGAAAAGCCCTTGTTGGATCACAAGCACTTTTTGCTGACGCATTAATTCCAGCAAAGCTAAGAACGTCGCCGTAATTTCCCGACGACTCTGCATTTGAACCGCAGCTTCCGAAAAGCGTAAAGGCTGGGAATGCTGTTTGAGTTTCATCCAGATCTCCTGTATCTTATCCTCGATACAAATATCGCTAACCGGGAGGGTGAATCTTCGGTACAGATTTCTCCGCTGCTGAAGGTTGTGCATGGCTTTTTGCAAGCTGCTTTTTTCGCCCACAAAGGGCGCTTCTTCCACAGCTGGGAGAGAAGAAACCGGCCGAAAAAAGGCCCGTTCAATAACCTCTTGCTGTCTTTGATCCAGCAGGCGGGCAATTGTTTTAAACTGCCGGTATAGGATAATTCGTTGGATCAACTCCTCTTGCGGATCTGGTTCCGTCATATCCTCCAAAGGTTTTTTCTCTTTCGGCAACATCGTTTGGCTTTTTAACTGAAGAAGAAAAGTTGCCATTTGTAAAAAAGCGGTCATTTTTTCCACGTCCACTTCTTCGGCTTGATGCAGGTAAGCAATATATTGATCGGTAATGGCCGAAACGGATACGTCGTAAATATCCATCTCATTTTTCTCAATCAAATATAAAAGCAGATCCAGCGGCCCGTAAAATCGCTCCAAACTGACCATGTATTTTTCCATACATCCATCCGCCTTTAAAAAATCAAACGATACAAGCAGCTATAAACCGCGTTTACGCCCGGTCCAATCACGTAATTCGCCGCATCCGACAAAACAAAGATCAATAGGATCAACGCGCCGTAGCGTTCGATGGACTGCATCACCGGATAAACCGAATTCGGAAGAATTCCCGCCAAGACTTTCGACCCGTCTAAAGGAGGAATCGGGATCAGGTTAAAGATCGCCAAAACCAGGTTCACCGTAATGAGCGGAATGATCAACTGGATGAGGGTAGCGCCAAATTCCCCATATAATACGGGACTCAAGAGCCGCAACAGCACCATAGAAGCCGCAGCAATGAAAAAATTCATGACCGGACCGGCCAGCGCTACTAAAAGCATCCCCGTCTTGCGGCTTACGCGCGTAAACTGATTGGGATTGACGGGTACCGGTTTTGCCCATCCAAAGTGAAAAAACATCAACATCAAGAATCCCACGGGATCCAAATGCGGCAGCGGATTCAGCGTAAGTCGCCCGGCGTAATAAGCGGTTTTATCCCCCAAATAGTAAGCCGCGCGTCCATGCGCATATTCATGAAAAGTTAACCCGATAATAATGGCGGGCAAGGAAACTAAATACTGCAAAAGCGATTGTAAAATATCCATTAAGTTTGTTTTTCCCCTCTCTTCCATTGCTCTAAATAGGCTTCTTCTTCCTGTTTGGTATGAATTTTATCATCCAAACGCATGCGATAAAGTTGTCCCAATATCCGATTAAAATCCGGGCCAGGCTGAAAACCTAATTCAATCAAGCGCGTCCCGTTGGTTTCTACCTTGCACGCTTGTCGTTTTAAGGCGTATTGCCGCAGCTTCTTCCGGCTACGATTTTGACTTTTCAACATGCAATACAAAAGGGCCTCCGCGCCAAATTCATGCAGTTTTTCATCCATTTCACTCCATGCAAGCGTTTGAAAATCCGTTTGGATCACCCAAGGAAGGACCTCTTCCAACTTTTCCATCTCTTGTAGGAAATGAGATTTTATATTCAATTTAGGTGTAATTTGTGCACGCCAACTTTCAGGGAGCGGCAAAAGAAGAATCATTAAATATAAAAGATCCAGTCGACAAGGCGTCTTCAGGTTTTCTCTCCACCAATCTGCCGCGTTTTTAGCAAAATAAAAAGCTTCTTCATCCAATTCAAAATTTTCCAATTGCGGCATGGCGTCGGTCCGCTGATTCAGATATCGCAACTCTTGCAAAGCCGGAATCGGATTCGGCTCTTTTAAAATCAGCATAATTTCATGCCAAAAACGCTCCTGGGAAAGACGCGAAACCATTCCCCGCCTCAGGGCGTCCATCGCTAAACGCATGGTATCTTCTTCAATCGTAAAATGATACCGTTTGGCAAACCGGACCGCCCGAACAATTCGGGTCGGATCTTCGATAAAGCTAAAATGATACAAAACGCGAATCTGTTGATTTTTTAGGTCCTCCCTTCCCCCAAAAAAATCAATTAAATCACCAAATTGATCCGGATTCAAGCACAGCGCCATCGCGTTAATGGTAAAATCGCGCCGGTACAGATCCTCGCGAATACAAGATTTCTCCACTTGGGGAAGGGCGGCCGGATATTCATAGTACTCAGCCCGAGCCGTTACAACATCCAGGGATAATTGATTTTCCAAAGAAATATTGGCGGTCTGAAAGGCTTCGTGATATCGCATAACGCCTTTTAATTTCTCCGTTAGCTGTTCGGCAAAAGATTGGCCGTCCCCCTCTACTACAAGATCAATATCCTGGTTGGGTTTTCCTAACAGCAAATCCCGCACAAATCCGCCCACCACGTACACTTTTTGCTGATTATTCCGGGCGATTTCTCCCGCTGTATAAAAAATTTCCAATAAAGAAGAGGATAAACTCTCCC
>CALXSZ010000162.1 GCA_944391275.1 uncultured Syntrophomonadaceae bacterium | reverse complement strand
TTATATGTTTTCACAGACATATCGCTTGGCTTCCATACACCGCGAGGATCATTATCCGGATTTTGATAACGTGCGTTCGCTTCTTCCGTCCTTGGTAATCTACCTATTTGAAAGTTCTCGATTGCATTCGCATACATCAATATATAATCATGGCTATTTGAAATATATTTGGCATCATTTTTAGGTGCATATGCGCGCTCCCAAATAAGCTGTGCAACAAAATTTTCTTCCCCGAAAACTTCGTCACAGACTTTACGGAGATTATGTACCTCGTTATCGTCAATGGAAATAAAGATCACGCCGTCATCCCGCAAAAGGTTTGCAGCTAGCCGCAAACGGGGATACATCATGTTCAGCCAGTTGGTATGATACCGCCCCATGGTTTCGGGGTTGCTCTTGGTGGTCTGCTGCGTCACTTCCTTGTATCGCGCCAGTGGATCTTTGAAATTATCCTCATACACAAAGTCCTTGCCTGTGTTGTACGGCGGGTCTATGTAGATCATCTTGACTTTGCGGAAGTAGGATTTTTGGAGCAGCTTCAACACTTCCAGATTGTCGCCCTCAATATACAGGTTTTGGGTCGTGTCAAAATTGACGCTCTCAGCTGGGCAGGGGCGCAAGGTCGCCGTACTGCGTTTATGGGCAAGACACAAACATTCGCTTTTGCCCTTCCACTTCAACTCATATTTTTCGTAATCATCATTGATATACTCTCCGCAAAGGGAAAGCAGCTTGTCAATGTCCAATCTGCCCTCGGTGAAACACTCCGGGAAAACGCTTTGCAGCTTTTCTTTGTTGACGGCTTCCAAGTCCATCGAAAGACCGTCTAATTTATCATCCATGAAATTTGTCCTCCTCAACGTGACTTTCTAGTTTATATAAATCCGTTGTTGCCGCGTATTATAATCGCTTTTTGTTCCGTACTGGTCCAGGCGCCGCATTTTACCAATCTTTCAATCTTTTTATATTCTGCTGCCGTAAGTTTATATTTCATATCTAATCTTTAATCCTTTCTGCGCTTTTTCCGCTTATATCCTATCCATATCCCGTTTGTGACTCTCGCGTCCTGTGGTTTCTGTATATCAGCGGACATAACCCACGATGTGACGATCTTAAACGCACCTTTCACTCGCCCGTCCCTGCACAATTCAGATACGCTTCGGGGCGTCATGTCCCACAGCTTGCTCGCCTGTTCCGTTGTCATAATATCTATCCACAGCAGTCGCCCTCGCTAATACAATTTCACAAAGAGATTATAGAACATGTGCAGAAGTATATCAATCCACATCAACCGCTATATGTTCAATCCCGCTTCTCTTCGACGAGGAAAGCAAGATTTTTCTTTATTTTCATTAGGTAAAACCGTCCCGTCCTTTGTAGTAAAGAGCAGAGAAAAATTTCGTCGCAATGCAACAAACCACCGGCCATCGTTATTCCTTCTTTGAACAGAAGAAAATATTTTTTCCCGTACATGCTTAAGGGGAAGGCTCTTTCCATTTGTAAAAGAATACACCGAAAAAAATCCCTCCACAGCTTGTAGCCACAGAGGGATTCGCGAATGGGGAGTCCTCTTAGGATTTTGCGTCTGAGAATTTCCTCTCCAAACTGGACATTCCCCAAACCCCATTGCATTGAATTTTCCTATTCAGAATTCACAGGATGACGGTTTTGCTCAAACCGCTTTACTTCAAGCGGGCGTCATATTTCTTTCACTATTCTTTGATTTTGTTAAAATGCTATCAATCACAACTTTTTAACGAACAACGCTCGGATCGCATTGAGGACAGCCAAAATCATCACGCCAACATCCGCAAATATGGCCAACCACATATTCGCTATCCCAATGGCTCCTAAAGCTAAACAAATGAACTTAACGCCAAGAGCAAAAAAGATATTTTGATAAACAATCCGTAAACACTTGCGGGAGATTTTGATTGCTTGCGAAATCTTCATCGGGTCGTCATCCATCAGGACAACGTCGGCCGCCTCAATGGCGGCGTCCGATCCCATCGCGCCCATCGCAATTCCAATATCCGCCCGGCGCAAAACGGGCGCGTCGTTTATTCCGTCGCCAACAAAAGCCAGTTTTGCTTTATCCGGTTTCATTTTCAGCAGTTTTTCCACTTGATCGACTTTATCAGCCGGCAACAATTCGCTATAAACCTGGTCAATTCCCAAAGTATTGGCTACCTGCTCCGCTACTTTATGGGAATCCCCGGTAAGCATAACGGTTTCGCGAACTCCCGCTTCCTTCAAAGCCGCTATAGCCTCTTGAGAATGCGGTTTTAAGACGTCGGAAATAACAATGTGCCCGGCATACGCTCCATTTATCGCCATATGAATGATCGTCCCCACTTGATGACAAGGAATAAACGGTATACCTAGACGTTCCATCAGCTTATTATTTCCAACTGCTACCGCCGTCCCATCTACTTTCGCCAGGATTCCATTGCCACTGATCTCCTGTACGTCCGTAACGCGAGAGCGGTCGATTTCTTTCCCATAGGCGCGTCGAAGACTTTTACTGATCGGATGGGAGGAAAAACTTTCTACCAATGCGGCATATTCGATCAATTTGGTATTTTCCATTTCATTATGATGGACGCCGTTGACTTCAAATACGCCCTGGGTAAGCGTCCCCGTCTTATCAAACACAACAATCTGCGTTTGAGAGAGCGTTTCCAAATAATTCGATCCTTTAACCAAAACCCCTACTTTGCTGGCGCCGCCAATGCCGGCAAAAAAAGAAAGCGGAATGCTGATAACCAATGCGCAAGGGCAGCTAATAACCAGAAAAGTCAAAGCCCGATATACCCACACATTCCATTCCGCGTCCAGTCCCATGCCAAATAGACGGATCAGCGGCGGAAAAATCGCCAGCACCAACGCGGCTAAGCAAACGACCGGCGTATAGATCCGGGCAAATTTGGAAATAAAGTTTTCTGATTTGGATTTCCGGGAACTGGCGTTTTCCACCAAATCCAAAATTTTGGAAACCGTCGATTCTCCAAACTCTTTGATCGTTCGAATTCTTAAAACCCCGGTCAGGTTAATGCAACCACTGATAATCTCATCGCCTTCTTTAACGTCCCGCGGCAAGCTCTCTCCGGTTAAAGCGCTGGTATTTAAACTGGATACCCCTTCCTCAACGATTCCGTCAAGCGGCACTTTTTCTCCGGGCTGTACAACGATGATATGTCCGATTTCGACTTCATCCGGATCCACTTTTTCCAATTTGCCATCCCGCTCAACATTCGCATAATCCGGGCGGATATCCATCAGATCACTGATGTTGCGGCGGCTTTTTCCAACAGCATAACTTTGAAACCACTCGCCAACCTGGTAAAACAACATAACGGCAACGGCTTCCGTATAATCGCCGCTCTGTTCATAAAGCGCTAAAGCAACGGCTCCTATCGTTGCGATCGCCATAAGGAAACTTTCGTCAAAAATCTGACGGTTTTTGATTCCCTTCGCCGCTTTGATTAAAATATCATAACCAATAATCAGATACGGAACCAGGTACAGCGCCAAGCGTATCCATCCCTTTATGGGAAGAAAAGAAAAGATCACCAGCAAAACGGCGGCTAAAATGATGCGTAACAGCATCTTTTTTTGTTTCCGATTCATAATGCTTCCCCTCTCTTCACTCATCAACAACACCGAAAGGGTCTACAAATATATTTCGCAGTCGTCTTCCACTTTTTTTCATTTCTTTCGGACTTGCTGCATAACCACCTTGTCGTCTTGCCCTTCCTCAAATTCCACATTCATTTTGAGGGTCATAAAATTGACTGTGACGTTTTTTATACCAGGGTTACGCCGAGCGGCTTCTTCCATTTTATTTGCGCAGTTGGCGCAATCCACTTCAATTTTATAGATTTTTTTCATAAGAAATAAGCTCCTTTCTCAAAATTCTTTTTATAATTTAATAGTTGCTTAATTGTTCACTTATATGATAATCATTCGTTTTCTTTTGGTCAATAGGAAACGAATGGATGTTTCCATTCGGGATAAAATTATTTCTATTCGGGCAAATCTTTGCCGATGATTCATTTACAATTTTATAAGAAGAATGATCAAGATAATCTGCTGAATTTGCCCATATTCCAGATAGGCAAGCAAAATAGATTATCAAAATAGCAGGCTTTGCGTGTCTGTACTCGATATAGGCAAATGAAGTTGATCCCCAAAATTTTTCTAAATGAATCTTATGAACCTTTTTTCCAATGGAAAAACAGCATCGTAATAAGGTTCGATCGAAAAAACTTTTGTTTCCCATGACAAACGGTTCTAGTAATCAAGTATTGTGAAAAAAGCTCACTTCAAAACATTGTCCTTTTCGGATAAAAAAATTGCTAAATGGGCGTGACTTTTATTTCTTTTTCGGTTATACTATTTGCTAGAGTACCCCCTCCCCGTAGGTGTATCAGAAAGGAAAGAAGGAATGTCTCATGCAGGAACGGTATCATATAACTGGTATGAGTTGCGCAGCCTGCTCTTCACGTGTAGAAAAAAGCGTATCTGCTCTGCCGGGAATCCAAGACGTTTCCGTTAATTTACTGAAAAACAGCATGGTTGTGGATTATGACGACCATATACTGACTCCAGAGAACATTATAAGTGCGGTTGTTAAAGCCGGGTATGGCGCTTCTCTGCAAAAAAACAAAGAAGAAACATCTACGTCGTCTGTTTCCCTGGACTACGATGCGTCGGAAGAGTACGTCTCTATGAAGCGACGGGTCATCGGATCTTTCGCATTCACAATTCCATTATTTTACATTTCCATGGGGCATATGATGGGTTGGCCGCTTCCGGGATTTTTCTTGGGAACGGAGAATTCCATGATTTATGCGCTTACCTTGTTTTTACTTTTGCTTCCAGTCCTGATCATCAATGCAAAATATTTTCGTTCCGGGTTCAAAACCCTGCTACACGGTTCGCCCAATATGGATTCCCTTATTGCTTTGGGGGCTAGCGCGTCGGTAGCGTATGGTATCTATGCGCTCTATAAAATCGCCTTTGGGTTCGGACACGGAGATCTGGCAATGGTAAATCAATTTACGCATGATCTTTATTTTGAAGGAGCCGGTACCATTCTTACTTTAATCGCGCTGGGTAAATTTTTTGAAGCGCGAGCCAAAGGAAAAACTTCTGACGCGATGAATCATTTACTCAATCTGGCGCCCAAAACCACAACCATTATCCAGGACGGAGTTGAACGTCCTATTTCAGTGGATGAGGTTCAGAAAGGCGACATACTGATTGTCAAAACTGGAGAATCCATCCCGGTGGACGGAATTCTTTTAGAAGGAACCGCCTCAGTGGACGAATCCGCCATCACGGGCGAGAGTATCCCGGTCGATAAACAAGCGGGGGATCGAGTTATTGGAGCCACCCTCAATAAGAGCGGGTATTTTAAGATGCAGGCCACTCAAGTGGGCGATGAAACCGCTCTGGCACAGATCATTCGTTTAGTCGACGACGCAACCAGTTCGAAGGCGCCTATTGCCAAGCTGGCCGATAAAGTAGCGGGTATCTTTGTTCCCATTGTCATCGGGATCGCGCTGGTATCCGCCATTGTATGGATGCTCTGCGGAGCAACTTTTGAATTCGCCTTGACCATTGCGGTTTCGGTCCTGGTGGTGTCCTGCCCTTGCGCTCTTGGTCTAGCAACGCCTACCGCTATCATGGTAGGAACCGGACGCGGCGCCAGTAACGGAATTTTGTTCAAATCAGCGCAGGCGTTGGAAACGGCCCATTCCGTTCAAACCGTTGTCATTGATAAAACTGGAACCATAACGCAAGGACGTCCTGTTGTAACGGGTCTCGTAACGCCAAACGGCGTAACCGAAGACCGTCTGCTCCAGATCGCCGCTTCTCTGGAAAAACTCTCTGAGCATCCGCTGGCTACCGCAATCGTTGCAGAAGCGACAAAAAGAAATATTGCTTTTCTCTCCGCAGAAGGCTTTGAACAAATACCTGGCCAAGGCATCTGCGGGATCATTGGCACGGAAAAATGTCTGGCTGGGAACGACAACATGATGCGTACGTTCTCCATATCAGATACGGCCGCAGAGGAACTGCAAAACCGGATGGCAACAGAAGGCAAAACCCCTTTGTTCTTTGCCGCGGACGGTAAATTCATTGGCATGATCGCCGTAGCCGACGTCGTGAAACCGACTAGTAAACAAGCTGTTCAAGAACTGAAACGTATGGGGCTTGAGGTGGTTATGCTCACGGGTGATCACCAAAAGACCGCCGAGGCCATTCAAGCACAAGTCGGAGTCGATCGCGTGATCGCAGAAGTTCTCCCACAGGATAAAGAACGGGAAATTCGCAAAATGCAAGAATCCGGACGAAAAGTGGCGATGGTGGGAGACGGAATAAACGACGCGCCTGCTCTCGCTCGCGCCGACGTTGGCGTCGCCATTGGCGCAGGCACCGACGTGGCCATCGAATCTGCGGATATTGTGCTGATGAAAAACGATTTGCTGGACGTAGTAGGGGCCATTGAATTGAGCAAAGCTACGATTCGCAACATCAAAGAAAACCTATTCTGGGCCTTTTTCTACAACATCATTGGAATCCCAATTGCAGCCGGATGCTATTACGCCGCTTTTGATTTAAAAATGAGTCCCATGGTAGCGGCTTTGGCTATGAGTTTCAGCTCAGTCTTCGTAGTCGCTAATGCGCTGCGGTTGCGCTTTTTTAAACCCAAACGCCAAGCGTCAGCCGCTCCTATTGTTCCACAAACGCAAGATTCTGCACCGGTCCATTCCAGCGCCATTCATCTGAACGGCCGTTTGGCAACCGATGCAGATACCAAAAATAAAACACGAAATCATAATGGAGGAATGATCATGAAGAAAGAATTATCGGTTGAAGGTATGATGTGTCAGAATTGTGTTAAACACGTTGCTCATGCACTGGAAGGAATTCCTGGAGCCTCCCAGGTAAGCGTTCGCTTAGAAGAGAAAAAAGCAACCGTTTGCGTTCCAGAATCGGTGAAGGATGATACACTGAAAAACGCCGTTACCGAAGCGGGATACGAAGTAACGGAGATTAAAACGTTATGAAAGCCGATAAAGCTCGGGTATCCCATTTCATTAAAATCGCCCGCGGACAGCTAGACGGCATTTTGCACATGATTGAGGAAGATCGATATTGCGTAGACATCTCCAACCAGCTTTTGGCTACACAGGCAATCCTCAAAAATGCCAATCGAGAAATTCTGTACGCGCACATCCGCAGCTGCGTTCAGGAAGCGCTGCAAACCGATGAACCGAACCCCAAATTGGAAGAGGCGCTTGCGCTATTGGAAAAGCTGGTACCATAAAAACATACCGCCGGATCCATGATTCGGCGGTTATAAAAAACTTCCGGACGGTTTGCTTTATCAAAAATAAGCTTAGCTTGTTTCTTTTACCTAAGAGGTATATGTAAATGGTCATCCGTCCAATGTATTGAAGAAGCAAGGGATCCCCATAACGTTATCTCCCTTACCGGCAAACTTCTTCGTTTAAACAACGTTAAAATTATTTTAAAAGGTTTGGAAGAGGTGAAATTCGCTATGTTGAATATTCCATTGCCGCACGATCACGGGCAGCTTATTGAACAAAAACTGGAAAACATGCCTACGGAAGAGGATTTTCAAACGGTTGCGGATATTTTCAAACAACTTTGCGATGGAAGCCGTATTCGTATTTTCTGGCTGCTTTGCCACGGGGAGGAATGCGTAATCAATTTGGCTTCCCTGGTCGGAATGAGCAGCCCCGCCGTTTCTCATCACTTGCGCCAATTAAAAAGCAGCGGATTAGTTGTAAGCCGCCGCAATGGGAAAGAAGTATATTATAAAGCCGCCGATACGGAGCAAGCCCAACTTTTGCATCAAATGATTGAAAAAATGGTGGAAATCTCTTGTCCAATTGTATAATTGTATAAAAGATGGGAAGGAGGGGATATATGAAAAAAAATTATCCAGAAGATTTAGCCCATTCTTTACAAACTGTGCCACGAGGCGCCTTCGAAATGAAACGATATGATCCTTCAGGAAATCCTAGCGCTTCGCAGGTCGATCCGCTTACTACCCAGACAACGGGAAAAGGGAAAATTGAATCGTTCCTCGTTTTTCCTGGTATCGAGATCTCTTTTCATCAATATTTGGCGGAACAGGTACAGTTTCATCATAAGGCAATGGATTCCATCTTAGAGATCCATTATTGTCGGATCGGACGAATTGGATGGAACATGCGCGATGGAGTTGCTATTTACCTTGGCTCTGGCGACTTGTGCGTACATTCAATGGATCATTGCGCCGATTCTGAAATGACCCTGCCTCTGGGCTATTACGAGGGAATGTCCATCCAGGTAGATCTACAGGAGCTGCAAAAGAATTGTCCGGAAATTTTACAGGAAGCCGGTTTTAACGCGAAAAAAACTTATCAGAAATTTTGTGTAATGGCAAAACCTTTCGGTATTCCGTCCAACAATGAAACAAATGCGATTTTTCCCTCTTTTTACGGGATAAAAAAATCTCTGCGTATTCCTTTCTATAAATTAAAAGTGCAGGAAATTTTACTTTATTTGCAACAAATAGAGCCGAATGCAGCGAGGGAATTCACGCAATATGGCTCACAACAAACGGAATTGATAAAAGAAATCCACGATTTTTTAGTACAACATTTGGATAAACGCTTTACCATTGAGGAACTTGGTAAAAAATACTTGATCAACACGTCCTCTCTTAAATCCATTTTTAAAGCCGTTTATGGCCTGCCCATTGCATCTTATATGAAAGAATTTCGTATAAAAAAGGCCATGCAACTACTACGAGAAACGGACGATAGTATCGCATCCATTGCAGAAAAAGTCGGCTATGAAACGCAAGGCAAATTCACAAAGGCCTTCAAAGAGAGCATACGGATTTTACCGAAAGAATATCGAAAGTTCTATCGGCAATAATACGATATATACAATCCATCGACAAACTTTTTCCATTGCGACTATATTGTCCCCAGTGGGAATATCGTTTTTTCAAACCGGCAAAATTGAAAACAAAAAACTCTATGGGTACGGATGCTTCATTTATCCCCATAGAGTTTTCTTTGTTTTATCGGCTAGACATACCCTTATTACGTTTCTCCTGTTGCTCAGATTTGGTTTTCTCAGAAAACTTCTTTGTGCAATATCTGCGGTTTTAAATGCCAAAGGAGAATATTTTACGATTTAAAATAAATATTCGTCTTGTATCATCCCGGTTAAATCATCATAGGGAATCGTAAATTCAATGGTTCCAGCCGAATAAGGAGCCAGTACATACGGATTGGCAATAAAAACCATTCCCTCATCTGAAAAATACCATAACCCATCCATAACGATGGAGGAAATGTTTTCTGCATAATCGTCAAAAAACATGGACACGCCCTCAATCTTATAAGCATCTCCCTGAGAAATCTCCAAGATTTTATCCGTAAAGAAGGAGGTAATGGACGCTTCATCCACCGCTATGTTGCTTAAAGTGAGACGTTCTCCGGTTTGAAGATCATAGTTGATTCCTGTGCGGTTCACTCCTCCATGCGCGCCTCCGGTATAATAGGAATCTTCATAAACCAGACTCAACACCCCATTCGTTTGTCTCGCCGGCGTTACTTCTCGATGAAGATAATAGCCGCCAAATTCCCCTTCAATCCCTTCCGCCTGACGTGCGTCAAAATGTTCCTGCGCCGCTGCAATAAGGGCGTCCCGTCCGCCGATTCCGTTTCCTTCAACGTCCCCGTTTACAAACGTTTCATCGAGTAATTCGATGTCCTCATTCACTTTTTGAGTCGCTTCATCGGTTCCAGTACCTGTAATCGTTACGACGGGTTTTTGGCAACTAAAATCTAAAGCCGGCGTTTCTCCATCGGCTAAGGTGTATTGTTGGGATTCTGTTTCAATTTGAACATCCACGGATGGCTCTGCTTGAGAAGTTGTCTCTGTTTGTTCTTCCGGATTGGCGGTCGGCTGTCCTTCCTCGGTGTTGCCGCAGGCACATAATGTTGCTGTTAAAAGAAGAATCAATAATCCCAATACATATTTTTTCATAAAGTTTCCCCTACTTTCTTTTATTTTTGTCGTCAAGTTGTCCTCGATTTTTTTATGTCTTTTAAAAGGCGATTCCCCCCTTCTCTTTGTATCATCTATATATACGGGACTCCTTTTTTGATCTTACAAGAATTTTGTACAAATTTTACCTTAATTTCATACTCAATTCCTTCTTTCTTAATCTTCTTTCTTAATATTGAACACGGTCTCGTTCTGCGACAAAATTTTTTACAGATCTATGTATTCGAATATTTCATTCATAATAAAATAAATTGTCGTTACATTTTTATGAGGTTTTACCCCAGAGTAATTTATTTCTAAATTTTCCGATCGCCGCATGTAAACAAAAAAAATCTTCCCCGTCCTGCAATCGGTCCAGGGAAGATTTTGATTCTTCTTATTTTAAGTCTTCTACTTTACGTTCCTCATAGTGAGAGAATTCCATGGAAAATCCTGCGCGTCCCTGAGTCAATGAACGTAAAGCCGTTGAATAGCCAAACATTTCCGCCAATGGGACATACGTACGCAAGACTTGCGAAGTCCCCTGCATTTCCATGGAGTCCATTCGTCCGCGGCGGTTGCTCAAATTACTGATAATGCCGCCCGTGAATTCGTCCGGAGTAGTAATTTCCACTTTCATAATCGGTTCCAATAATCTGGGTCCGGCTTTTCTCATACATTCTTTAAATGCCATCATTCCTGCCAATTTGAAAGCCATTTCGGAAGAGTCCACTTCATGATAAGAACCGTCTAGAAGGATGGCCTTGACATTTACGACCGGATATCCTTTCAGTACGCCTTCCTCCATCGCCTGTTTCACACCCGCTTCCACAGCCGGAACATATTCCTTCGGCACCACGCCTCCAACAATCCGACTTTCAAACGCATAACCGTTTTCATTGGGTTCAAGTCGGAGAACCACATGCGCATATTGCCCTTTTCCTCCGCTTTGCTTAACGTATTTTTCGTTAAATTCAGCCGGTTTGGTAATGGTTTCTTTATAAGCCACCTGCGGCGCACCTACATTGACGTCAATTTTATATTCTTTGCTCAAGCGATCGGTAATAATTTCTAAATGCAATTCTCCCATCCCTGCAATTAACGTTTGCCCCGTTTCTTTATCAAAGGACACCTTAAAGGTTGGGTCTTCCGCAGACATTTTCGCTAAAGCTTCAGAAATTTTTCCTTGATCGGATTTTGTTTTCGGTTCAATCGCAATTTGAATAACCGGTTCCGGGAATTCAATGGATTCTAACAAAACCGGATGATTTTCATCGCATAAAGTATCGCCCGTTGAAACGTCTTTTAATCCGATCAACGCAACAATATCGCCGGCTGTCACTTTGTCGATCTCTTCACGGTGATTCGCATGCATCTTCACTAAACGCCCAATCCGCTCTTTCTTTCCTTTGCTCGCATTCAGCGCATAGCTGCCTGCTTCCAATGTTCCGGTATACACCCGTGCATAAGCCAGTTTTCCTACATGTCGGTCCGCTACGATCTTAAAGACGAGCGCGGCAAAGGGATCTTTATCATTCGGTACTACGTCAATTTCTTTTTCCGTATCCAGA
>CALXSZ010000161.1 GCA_944391275.1 uncultured Syntrophomonadaceae bacterium | reverse complement strand
ATGATACGAATGTATCTTTATTCTCGATTCAAATGGAAAAAGCTCTTTGAAAAAAATCCAAATCGGAAAATATTTTCTTCTCTCATTCCGGAAAAAACAAGATGATCATCTGTATCAATTTCTGATCCAAAAACCAAATGAAAACGTAGAAAAAGCGCGAAGTTGGAGTAGAAATCCCAATTTCGCGCTTTTCAAAAGCTATTTTATTTCAATTCGTTCAGAATGGGGAAAATCTTTCCCACAACTACAGGCGCTTTGCCCGCCGCATCCGGCGCATCCACAGGAGCAGCTATGAATTCCCTGTCTTCGTTTTTTTATTTCATGATAAACAATCGCTACAAAAACAACTGCAATCAAAAACGCCCCAATTAAAGTTGCAAGGTTTGTTGCTATCCATTGAAACATGATCGGCCTCCTTTTTAGGCTTCCAGTTTAACGTTTTGCTGTTTGATCGTAGGCTCTTGAGCTGTTTCATAAGCATTTCTGCGGAACAAGAAATAAAGAAGTCCGATCAAACATAGGAACGCTGCAACGGTTCCTACGCCAAACACGCCGTTGGCCAGCATACCAAATTGATAAATCATCAAAGAAACGACATACGCTAAGCCGCACATCCAACCAATCGCAATCCAAGTCCATTTGGCATTGTTCATTTCACGACGAATCGCACCCATCGCTGCAAAACAAGGCGCGCAAAGCAAATTAAATACCATAAAGCTGTACGCGGTAAGCGCCGTAAAATCTGCAGCCAATAAACTCCAAATTTCAACGCCGTCTTCCGCCACTTCCGCAAATCCGTAAAGCACCCCGAAAGTTGAAACAACGTTTTCTTTTGCAATCAACCCGGTGAAAGTCGCCACCGCGCCTTGCCAAGAACCAAAACCCAACGGAGCAAAAATAAAGGCTACCACGCTCCCGATCGAAGCTAATAAACTGGTATTATTGTCCTCTACCATGACAAGACTGCCGTCGACATAACCAAAGCCCTGTAAGAACCACAGTACGATAGAAGAAGCCAAAATAATCGTTCCGGCGCGTTTAATAAAACTCCAGCCGCGTTCCCACGTCGCACGTAAGACATTGCCAATTGCCGGAATATGATATGCTGGTAATTCCATGACAAAAGGCGCCGGTTCTCCGGCAAACAATTTGGTTTTTTTCAGGATAATCCCCGAAATAATAATCGCTGCCACACCAATAAAGTAAGCGGACACCGCTACCAAACCGCTTCCCCCAAAAATTGCTCCGGCAAATAAAGCAATAATCGGCATTTTCGCACCGCACGGGATAAAGCACGTCGTCATGATCGTCATTTTTCGATCGCGGTCACTCTCAATGGTTCGCGAAGCCATAACCCCCGGTACACCGCAACCGGAACCAATTAACATCGGGATAAAACTTTTTCCGCTCAAGCCAAATTTGCGGAAGATACGATCCATAATAAACGCCACGCGCGCCATATAGCCAATATCTTCTAAAGCAGACAGCATCAGGAAGAGAACCAGCATCTGCGGAACAAATCCGATGACTGCGCCAACGCCACCGACAATTCCGTCGACAACCAGCCCCGTCAGCCAAGCCGCACATCCGATGCTTTCCATCCATTCTCCTAAGTTTCCACAAATATACTCGCTGAATAAAACGTCATTCGTCCATCCGGTTAGCCAATCCCCAACCGTTCCGATGGCAATATAATAAACCACCGACATGACTACAACAAAAATCGGAAGCGCTAAAAAGCGATTCGTTACAATGGTATCAATCTTATCGGAGGTCGATAAATTCCCTCTCGCCAACTTCTTTTTCACCGACGACGCTACAATCTTTCCAATATATACATAGCGCTGATTGGCAATCATGCTTTCCGAATCATCGTCCAGTTTTTTCTCGCAATTTTCAATATAAGCTTCCGCTTGCTTTTGGACTCCGTCGTCCAATGCCAATTTTTCCAGGATCTTTTCATCCCGTTCAAAAACTTTAATCGCATACCAATATAAATTTTCCTTTTGAACCTTATGAACAATTAATTTTTCGATTTGATCAATCGCTTGTTCAACTTCTCCTGTAAAAATTCGAAAATCTTTTCTTGGCGCTTTCTTTTTCGCCAACTCCATTGCCGTTTCCGCGACTTTATCCATTCCCTCATTTTTCAACGCGCTGATTTCTACGACTGGACATCCTAATGCCTCTCCAAGTTTTTTTAAGTTTAACTGATCGCCATTTTTTCTTACCAGGTCGATCATATTGACGGCGATCACCATCGGAATGCCCAACTCAATCAACTGAGTCGTCAAATAAAGATTTCGTTCGATATTCGTTCCATCGACAACATTAATAATCGCGTCTGGTCTCTCTTCAATCAGATAATTTCTCGCGACAACCTCTTCCAACGTATAGGGAGAAAGCGAATAAATTCCGGGTAAATCTTGCAAAACAATGTCTTTGTGCTTTTTTAGTTTCCCTTCCTTTTTCTCTACCGTTACGCCGGGCCAATTTCCCACATATTGGTTACTGCCCGTTAAAGCGTTAAATAATGTCGTTTTCCCGCAGTTTGGATTTCCTGCCAGGGCAATTGTGATACTCATTCTACCGCTCCTCATTTTTTAGTTAGTTTTTTCTAACTCAAACTTAAATTAAAAGGGTTCTATTTCGATCATCTGCGCGTCGGCCTTTCTCACGGAAAGTTCGTATCCACGCACATTCACTTCCATTGGATCTCCTAAAGGAGCGATTTTTCGAACGTAGATTTCGACCCCTTTCGTAATCCCCATATCCATAATTCGGCGTTTCACCGGTCCTTCTCCATGCAATTTTACCACAACCGCATGCTTTCCCACCGGAACATCCTTTAATGTTTGCACCTTGCTCTCTCCTTTAAACCAAAATACGGCTTGCAATATTTTTATCTAGCGCAATCCGACTGTCTTTTACTTGTAAAATTAAATTTCCCGCAATTTCACTGACGACGGTTACAACCTCGTTCACAACAAACCCCAGCTCCGCTAAATGCTGTCTCAATTCGTCCTTACCTGTGATTTTGCGTATAATAACGCTTTCGCCTTGTTTTACCAGGACTAACGGCATTTAAATCCCTTCTTTCTTACTCCTATGTTTATGCACGCGCTGTGAAGTTAGTTCGTATTAACTCTAATTAGAGTTTAGTCACTCTAACTTATTTTGTCAATAGATATTTTTAAAATTCCTTTTTCAATCCACTTTGGATGAAAATCTGTTTTACATAAAACCCAATCGTTTCCAAAATATGTAGAATGCCAACGAATTCAAAAGAACTCTTTGGCATTATCATTCTCCTCACACCCTTTCCCATTCGCTCCTCATAAAATGCCCTCGTTCACATCCAAGTGGACAATAATCACATCGTCTTCTTTTTCAACCCCTTTAAAAATTCCTATAACCTGTTTCATATAATTCACTACCTCCCGATCCTCTCCGGCCTTTGGATGATAATGGATCGTGATATCCGCCGGGATGTACATAATCCCCCTTAAAGAATCCCATAAAGCGTCCAGATTCGCTCCAACCCATTCCGGAAGCTCCAGTTTTTCCCGAATGTAAGCATAAATTTCGTCATACGTATGGCAGTCGGAGAAATCCAAGTCCACATAGCGAAGTTCTTTATTAATCAAATTCTCGTTCATCGTATCCTCCTCATAAAATGCCCTCGTCCACATCCAAATGCACAATGATCACATCATATTCTTTCTCCGAATCCACAAAAACTTCGATGACTTCTTTCATATAATCGATCAAATCCCGATCCTCTCCTTTTTTCGGATGATAATGGATCGTGATATCCGCCGGGATGTACATAATTCCCGATAAAGAATCCCATAAAGCATCTAAATTCGCTCCATACCATTCCGGCAGCTCCAGTTTTTCTCGAATATAATCATGGATGTCGTCATACGTATGGCAGTCGGAGAAATCCAAGT
>CALXSZ010000160.1 GCA_944391275.1 uncultured Syntrophomonadaceae bacterium | reverse complement strand
GTATGAAAAGGTTGATCAAGCGGCACCAAAATGACAACTGGGTTTCGATTAACACTCCAACGATTTAAACAAGCGTAAAAAATCTCTTTCATGACTTCGGGATGAATAGATAATTCTAAATTTGCTTCATCTGTTTCTTCTTGTATATGAAAAATGCGGCCTTTTTCGGCAGCAAATAAATCTTCTTGTGAAGCAAATTTCAAGTTCCACATGTGAGAAAAATCCCCTGAAAAATCTTCTGGTTTTGCTTCTGTCACGAGAGCATGAAAATATCCTGCGGGCAATTTTGTCCCAGTCTGTATGGAAGAAAACATCTGAAAAAAATAAGTTTTTCCCATAAGCATAGGCGCATATCCCAATAAACTGCTCTTAGGTTCTTCATCCGAATTGAACCCTACTTTGCCAAAGGCATCTCCAATAAAACGACGCACTCGAAAAGGTGCTTCCTTATTTTCGACTGGAAGGTCACGGTAAATTTCATTTATATTTCCATGCAGCACTTCAAAGCGCATTTCTCTCATCCCTTCTTTTAGGCTTGTTATCCCTGTAGTTATTATACGTATTTTTTGTCTAATTTTCAGGTAAAAGCTTATCTTTTCACAGATACAACCTCATAATCTTATCATACCACATACCATTATCGTTTGGATTTAAAATTCTTTTTTTCTTGCATTTTCTTAAAAATTCACAAAAAAGTACCCAGCTTCAATAATAGCCGGGCACTTTATCTACTTAATATTTCTTTTTTATATAGGATTTACTCTTCAGTCACAACTTCTTCTGCGGTCGTTTCTTCCGTCACCGTTTCTTCAGCCGGAGCAACTTCTTCCGTCGTTCCTTCTTCAGCTACGGTTTCTTCAGTTGGAGCAACTTCTTCCGCAGTCGTTTCTTCCGTTACAGTTTCTTCAACCGGAGCAACTTCTTCAGTGGTCACTTCCTCCGTCACCGTTTCTTCAGCTGGAGCAACTTCTTCCGTCGTTCCCTCTTCAGCTACGGTTTCTTCAGCCGCTTCAGCAACCTCTTCTGAGACCGAATCCACTACGGCAAATTCAAGCGCTTTCAGTCCCGCACCGGTATCCACAAATTTCGCCTCTACCGCATAAGTAGGACATTCTGCCTTTTTAAACACGCTCATAGCATTTTCGATATATACGGCATTGAAAGCTACATCATATACTTTGCTTTCTGCATCATACGTAACAACAGCATCGTCCGCTGTGTAATGCGCCGGAACTAAAGCTAACAACTTCTCCGTAAAACTTTTTTCCTCTGTTACAGCTTCTTCTACGGTCGCTTCTTCCGTTACCGTTTCTTCAACTGCAGCAACTTCCTCCGTTGTTCCCTCTTCAGCT
Source organism: uncultured Syntrophomonadaceae bacterium (assembly GCA_944391275.1). Taxonomy (GTDB): domain Bacteria; phylum Bacillota; class Syntrophomonadia; order Syntrophomonadales; family Syntrophomonadaceae; genus CALXSZ01. The sequence continues at coordinate 5,409 of CALXSZ010000160.1, read as the reverse complement.
ACGGTTTCTTCAGCCGGAGCAGCTTCTTCCGTCGCTTCAGCTACAGCAACTTCTTCTGCTGGAGTTGCTTCAACTGTTGCAGTTTCTTCCGCAGTCGCTTCTTCCGTTACCGTTTCTTCAACTGCAGCAACTTCCTCCGTTGTCCCCTCTTCAGCTACGGTTTCTTCAACAATAACTGCTTCAGTTACTTCTTCTGCGGGAACCGGTTCCTTAGTCGTTGCCACAAACATATCTAACGCTTTATTTACAACGGTATCATTCGTATATCTTTGCGCAGCTAAATCTTCAACGACATATTCCCCGTTTGCTTTTGCTTCAACAATCGCTTGATAGTCTTCCGGTGTCACATTATAGTAAACAACATCATTCAATACTAGTTCATTCACACCCGGATTAACAAATGCCGGCAGAACATCCACCCGATAAGCTTCTTGGCTATCTACAAAGTAACCAACAAACGTAACATTGTTTCCAATTCCTTCTGCTGCTGTGATTGCATAAGTTTGGCCGCCAATGGTAGCCGTACCAATTTCTAATGCTTCACCTGTTTCAGCATTGTACCACGTCCCGTAAACTACTGCAGCTAAACCAGCTTCAGCAGCTCTCCAGTCCGCATAACCGTCTCCAAACAAATTCGCATTGGGATCATACTCAGCATATTTCGCTTTGGCATTCGCCCATTCCAAATACATATCCGCTTGATTATAACCGGCTAAGTTAGCAAAAATTGCAGCGGCAGCTTCTGCGTCGCCGGATTCAAACAGTGCAATAGCTTGTCTGTAATCACTCTTCACAACCATTTCCGCGGCGTTGTCATAATCTCCCGCTGCTTCAAAGGCTGCTTTGGCAGCTTCAAAGTCTCCTGCTAACAGGTATTGCCCACCCTGTTCATAATAGCTCTTTTGCGCATAACGAGCAGCATCCTGGAAAGACCCTACTTCTTCGAATGCGATAGCGGCTTCTGAATATTGGCCGGCTTCGTACAGGCTGACAGCGTTATTATATTTTCCTAATTTACTAACATAAATATAGGTTGCTAAAGCACAAATAACGATAATGGCGACAATTGTTCCGAGGATAATTTTGCGTCTTCTTTTCTTCGCTTCTTCTTCCTCTTCTTCTTCGATGTCATCCCAATAATCATCATCATACTCATCTTCTACTTTAGCAGTTTCCTCTTTCGGTTCCTCTTTTGGTTTTTCCTGTTCTTTTTTAGCTTCCGCGCCGTCCGCAGCGGGAGCTGCTTGAACCGGTTTTTGTTCTTCCGGCTTTACTTCTTTACCCTGATCCTTGACTTCGTCACTCATTGTTTGCCCCCCAATCAAAATTTTTAAATTCGCTCTCAACCTGAAAACGACGTTGATTCCTATCAACGCCAAAAATCAAGGAAACCTGACAACTACTATAACTATATACAATTTTTTTGAAGATTGCAAGCAGTATATGAATTCTAAGGCATTTTTTTGAACATACTAAGAAGTTGTTTGTCCATTTATGGGAAAAATTGGTTACCTTTCTTATCCATTGATGAATTTTCCTGTAAAAGATTTTCAGAAAACCAAATAGCCGCTTTTTCTTTATAGACCCGTTTGATTTCGTCCAGTATAAAATTCCAAGGCAGCTTATCATATCCGGGTGTCTTAGAGACATATTCCATATACGGATCGCCTTTCAAATCCACCGGACTTAACATCGCAGGATGCGCTCCGTCAAACTCCACGGTCGGCACTTGTAATCGTGTACATAACGGAGCGTCAAATACGGGTGTAATCGGGAGCCATTTTTGATTCAAATACACTTCAGCATACGTATGCGGCGAGAAATGATTGGTGCCAATCGCTTCATACGCTTTTTTACCTAACGCATGATTGACCACTTCCGCAAAGCAAATTCGAGCGGGAACGCCTACAGCCCGGCATAACGTAGCGGCTAAAAGAGATTTTTGCAAACACCATCCTTCGCCATTTTCCAAAACTGCGGATGCTCGGTAATTCTCATAGGCAGTATCCTTCGGATACATATTATAAGGAATATCGTCCCGAACAAAATAGAATATTCGTATAACTTTTTCTGTTTCGTCCGTGCTTTTATGCGTAATTTCTTTTGCTACAGACTGCACCAGGGGATGCTCTACATTCATTTCCCGATTCGGCAACAAATATTTTTGCCATTCAAATGGCTTTACTGGTAATGTTTGACGGGTATTTTTCATTTATTTTTTCCTTTTAAAAACATTTTTTTATTGTGCACTATTTAAATTATTTTTTGAAAAATTTTTCAAAATTTGTTTTTTTAGAATTTTTCGCTCGTTTGAATAATTTTTTTATTGAAGAAGCAAAATAGTTTTGTAAGAAGCAAATTCCGTCGGCTTCTTGTTTGATTGATGAAAGGAGAAATTTCTTATGGCAAATCTTACTCAGATCGAACTTTTGCATTTGCGCAACCTGATTGCAACCCATGAAGTTGCCGAACAAAAAATGAACGTGTATGCCAGTCAGTGTCAAGATCCGCAACTGAAACAAAAATTCCAACAATCCGCTCAGTCCGCTCAGAAGGTACAGCAACAGCTGTTATCTTTCTTAGGTTAAGTGAAAGGAGGATTTTCCCATGGCGAACACCAATATGTTAGATGATAAAAATATGGCTTCTGATTTGCTGAACGATCTGGCAGATGGCCAGGTTTTCTATGCAAACGTTATTAATCAGTGCAGCAATAAACAATTACGTGATACTTTAATTAATTTACGCAACGCTTCTGAAACCTTCCAGTTCGATTATTACCAATTGATGAGTCAGAAAGGTTTTGCAACCCCGTTGCCTTCTGCTTCTAAACAAGAAATTCAACAAATCAAATCGGAATTGCAAGGTTAAACGTTCCGACGGAACGTTTGTATGGGAAATTCTCCCATGCACATTCCTTTTCTACAGATATTCCCCAAAAAAGATGTACTGGAGAACATCGACAAAAAATTTTTCCCTACAATACGGCACGGCTTTTTAAGCAGCGCCGTATTGTTTTTTCATGTCGGGCTTGCACTCGTTTCATCTAAACCTCATCCAAACAAAACGGATCCGATAGACAATCATTAAAGCGTGAGGGATTCACCGTTCTTGCCAATTCTCAAAAAACATTGTCCATTCAAAAATCTTTTCTCTATTATCCCTTATTTTTTTGGACGAAAGAAATATTCTGTTGAAATAATTCTCCATCAATCAACCAATTCTTTTAGTAAAACAAGAATAAACAGAACACCTGCAACCAGAAGGGCATAATTCCTTAAAGTTTCCATCATTTTTTTACGATCTTTCCCGTCATTTTCTCGGTTCACCACGAAAATTCCCAAGACTACAATGAGGATGAGTCCTATAAGGAAGAAAATCGTTTCGCGATGCAGATGGAAATGGCCTAACCCCCTAGGTCCAGGCCCGCCCATCAACGCCATCAGCAAAAAAACAACCAGGACTCCAATCACGAGAAAAAGGACATAAACCAGTCGTTTTCCTCCAAATAAATTTTCCAGCGTAGAAGAATTGGTTTTCGGGACCTCCGGTTGCTTTTCTTCTCCCGCCATTTGTTCCGCCAGATGATCCACCAGTTCAAAGATATCCCCAATGCTGCCAATCGTTGTATGGTAAGCATTTTCCGGCGAATGGCCTTCCGCTATGCGCTCTTCATAACGACTTTCCAAATCCGCAATCAATTCATCTTTGGTATTTTGCACCATTTCAGTTTGTGGTAAATCTTTAAACGCTCGGTCCACATAATCTTTTAGTTTATCTTTATACTCCAATTTTTTCTCCTTTCCCCATCGAGACGATTTAAGCCAGCAAAATATTCATCAGCGACTGAATCTCTTCCCATTCTTTCAACCGCTGCGTCAATCGCTGCTTTCCTTTGTCCGTGATGGAATAATACCGGCGTTTTGGTCCGCTGCTTTTTACATCGTTTCTCCAGTAAGACGAGATACATCCATCCTTTTCCAACCTTCGGAACGCCGTATAGAGCGTTGCCTCTTTTAACTCAAAACGATTATCGGTTTTCTTCAAGATCGAACGATTAATTTCGTATCCATAATTATCGCCGTCCATCAAGCAACGCAAAATAATCCCGTCGGTATATCCATAAATCATATCGGATGTAATCAACAATTCCCTCGCCTCCCGAGGATATTTTACCACATCTACCTCAACATGCAAAGTAGTATAATCTCTTTTTATGAACAATTTTTCATATCAAGTTTTTTGGATCATCCAGCAGTCAAAGCACCCCCTGTTGCAGACCATCCATCCAAACTGGACGCAATCAATACGCCGCTGTCAATCTCCAAAATCATGATGTTGAAGCCCGATTTTCCCCATTCTATGAGCGCAAAGCTCGCATCGTCTATTCCTCGGGGAAAAGCTGCGCTCCCGGGATTTAAAATCCACATGCCGCGAGGATTTTTCCCCAGGAACGGAATATGCGTATGCCCAAAAAGCACAACGTCCGTTTGCAATTGGTCGCCTTTTTGAAGAATGCGATCCAACCCCTTTTTGACCTGATAAGAATGCCCGTGAGCCAAAAAGAAAGTTTTTCCCTGAAAAAAAATTTTGTTTTCGGTTGGCTGATTCGGATGAGAAGCCGCATCGCCGTTTCCGGCTACGGCAAAAAGCGGAATCTCCAGGTTTAATTCTTCCCAAATTTTCTCTCCGTCGGCATAAAAATCTCCTAAAAAAAATAAAGCGTCCAATGGATATTTTTTTAATCTAGCCAGGATGCTTTGGGTTTGTCCATGCGTATCGGATACGACCGCTGCCAACATCGGATCGCCCCTCCTATAAAAAGTCCGGCAGAATTGCGGGAAGCTTCTCCAATGCCCGTCCACGGTGGCTGATCGCATTTCTCGCTTCCGCGCTCAATCCCGCAAAAGATTGTTGGAATTTTTCAGGAATAAAAAGCGGATCATACCCAAATCCCCCGCTTCCGGCGGGATGTTCCGCAATATAACCTGGACAAACGCCGGAAACCGCAACGCTTTTTCCATTCGGCGAAGCCAGTGCAATCGTGCAAACGAACTGGGCTCCACGTTTTTCTTTCGGAACATTCTCCAATAACCGTAAAAGTTTCTGATTGTTCGCCGTATCATCGGTCGGTTCCCCAGCAAATCGCGCCGAATACACACCCGGCCGCCCATCTAGGGCGTCCACCATTAATCCCGAATCGTCCGCCAAGGCCAAATATCCGGTCTGTTGGGCAATGACTCGGGCTTTTTTCAGGGCGTTGGCTTCAAACGTATCGCCGTCTTCTTCAATTTCAGGAAAATCCTCAAAATCTTTCATCGTTAAGATTTCCAAAGGAAATTCCTTTAAAATTTGTTGGATTTCCTGAATTTTATGCGAATTATGCGTCGCCAAAACCAGTCGTTTTTT
>CALXSZ010000159.1 GCA_944391275.1 uncultured Syntrophomonadaceae bacterium | reverse complement strand
CTTCCGATCTCATTATTTTGCGCGACATTCGTTGTATGGAGCCTGAAGAAAGTGGAGCAAATTTTTATGTAGAAAAACCGTTTGGATGAACGGTTCGACATTGTAGGTTGTTTTATAGGATTGGTTGCCTATTTCGGCCCGTTTTTTCATTGCAAATTTAAGCGATTCGAGCGTCGGTGCAACGCTGAAATTGTTTCATAATTACTCGTTGCCTAATTCAGTCTACTTTTTTATGGCAAATTTAATCTTTTTTCCAAATTTAGTGAAGGTTTTTTCCTAAAATGATCGTATCATGGATAAAAGGAAGAAATGTATCTGGTTTCGTAAAAAGAATGAAAAAATCATAAAAATTTTTACCCGTGCAAACGGCATCTGATATAATGAACTTCGAGGAATTTAAAACGAAGGAACCAATGTAAATGAAAGAAAAAAGAAAATCGAAAAAATCCAGAAAAGTTTTTTCGTGGATTTTATTCTTTATGGTTTGTATTGGCGGAGGATATCTTTTTCTACATAGCGACTTTTTTTTAATTGAAAATGTGGAAGTAATAGGGAATCAAAGAGTTAGCACGGATGCAATCTTGAATTTGGGAGATATTGAAATAGGAAGTAATATGTTTTTGCTGGATAAACAGCTGACAGAAAAAAAGATTGAGTTGCATCAACTCGTAAAAAGCGCCGAAATTAAACGAAAACTTCCTTCGACTATTGAAATTCATGTACAAGAAAGGGAAGCTTGGGCGCAGCTCATGATCGGAGATCGATGCGTGGTGGTTGATGATATGGGCGTTTATATGGAGAATGTACCATATGTGTTGAATGATTCGGATTTGTTATTGATATCCTTAGACGACGCCTATCAAGAGCCTTTAAATTTAGGACAACCGGTTTGCCCGGAGGCGATCGAAATGGTGAAAGCGGTTTATCAAGCGCTTACGCCGGAGTTTTGTCAGGAGGAAATTTCTGAATACCATTACCAAACTCAAGAAGATATGCTCATTTTATACACTTTAGCGGGTACAGAGATTCGGTTTGGCAACTTAGATCGGATTGATGTAAAAGTTGGTTATATGAAAGAAATTCAAAAAAAAGAACAAGAGGCACAAGAAACAGGAACAGGCGGAATTTTATATGTGGATATGCGGTTTGAGGGAATGCCTAGTATAAAAGACTTATAAAAAATCCGGATAAATATCAAAAATAAAAACAAGAAGGAAGAAAGAAGAAAAATATGGCAAAAGAAATCGAAACGCCATCCTCGGCTACAGAACAAAAAAAAAAAAAAAAATTTTGGGCAGGAGCTTCATTAGCGGTTGTTAGTCTGATTTTAGGAATCATGCTTTCGGTCCAGTTTAAGACGGCGGAAGAAAACGAAAGTTACGGGGGATATTTTCGAACGAGCCGGGTGGAAATGCTGACAGAACAATTGCAGGTCCTGCAAGAAGAAAATCAGAAATTACAGAGTGATTTGGCGGACGCGCAGACGAAATTATCCAATGTCCGGGATGAGAATCAAGCGTTAGTGGATATGAAAGAGGAGTTGGAATTAGCGCAAATGGGGTCTGGCGCCGTTGCGTTACGTGGGCCCGGGGTTATTTTGACGGTTAGCGACGGACAGAAAATTACTCCTGGAGAAGATCCGAATTTACAGTTGGTTCATGATGATGATTTATTAAGATTATGTAATGAATTAAAATCTTCTGGAGCAGAAGCTATATCTATTAACAATGAACGATTAATTGCGACGTCTGAAATTCGTTGTGCGGGTACAACGATTCTTGTGAATTGGAAAAGAATTACTCCCCCTTTTATTATTATGGCGATTGGCGATCCGGAAATGTTGGAAAGCGGACTAAGTATTAAAGGAGGCTATCTGGAGGCTATGCGGTATGCCGGGTTGCAAGTGAATTTACAGAGGATAGAAGATGTAGAAATTCCGGCTTATAATGGTCCTTTCCAATTTGAATATAGTACGCCAGTGGTGGCAGGCGGGGAGGAAGAACTGTGATCCTGTTCGGTATTTTAGTTTTTTGTCTGGTCTTGGGAATTATAATTGGACTTCAAATTCCGATTGCAATTCCGATTATTTATGTACAATATATGTCGATTGGCATTTTAGCCGCTTTGGATTCCGTATTAGGAGGGTTTCGAGCCCATCTTGAGGGAAATTATGATAATGTGATTTTTCTAACGGGATTCGTCACGAATGTTTTATTAGCGGCGGGACTTGCCTATTTAGGCGATCGCTTGGGCGTTGAACTGTATTTAGCCGCTATTGTCGCGTTTGGGGTTCGTGTTTTCAACAATATGGCTATCATCCGCAGAGATTTGCTGAAAAAATAGATAAGCTGGCGGAAGGAAACGAATGGATAAAAAAGGAAAGATTGGTTAAATGTGGTATTCTATAAAAGAAAGAACACGGAACCAGTCTTTTTTGTTTTAAATCGTTCGGCTGGATGAAAAATAGATGCGGAAGGGGATGTTCACGATCGGCAGAGGGAGAGTATTTGCAGGTCTGGATATTGGCAGTTGTTGTGTGAAAACAGTATTTACAGAAGTAGACAGCTCAGGAAAAATTAATATTTTATCTTTATCGAAGGGCTTGTCGTCTGGGGTAAAAAAGGGTAATATTATTAACATAGATGCTGTTATCGCGACGGTTAACGATGTTATAACTAAAATGGAACATTTTTGTGGACAAGAAATTCGCGAAGTTGTTTTGGCTGTTTCAGGATTAAGTATCCAAACGATACGAAGCCATGTGGCCGTAGCCGTGACGGGGGACGAGGGAGAAGTTACCCCGCAGGATCGACAGCGTTTACTATTATTGGCACGAAATGTTGCTATACCGGAAGAAAAAACAATTCTTCAAATTGTGGAGCGCCAGTACATTGTCGATGGGAATTCTGGCGTAAAAGACCCTGTGGGCATGAGAGGCAGCCGGGTTGAATTGGAAGCGCTGGTAATTATTGTGAATATGCTTGTTGTGCAAAATTTGTTAAAATGTGTATCGGAACTGGGATTAGAAGCGTTGGGGATGGTTTATGCTCCGCTCTTAAGTGCGGCCAGTGTTTTATCCCAGGCAGAGCAGGATATGGGTGTTGTTCTTATTGACATCGGCGCGCAAAAAACGGAATTGAGTATTTTTAAACATGGCGTAATGGAGAAATCTATGGTCTTCCCGGTCGGTTCTGATAATATTACGTGGGATTTGGCCATTGTATTAAAAACTTCGAATGAGGAAGCACAAAGAATAAAAGAAAATGAAACTCTTTTATCTTTAGAAGAAATAACAGAAGATCGAGTGATTCCAATGACAAGTTTAAATGGGGAAGGCGTACAAGAAATTCCGGCGTCTTTAGCATCTGGTATTGTTGTTGCTCGATTAGAAG
>CALXSZ010000158.1 GCA_944391275.1 uncultured Syntrophomonadaceae bacterium | reverse complement strand
ATCCAATAGGCTTTTAATCCCGTCCTTTCGCCTAAAGCTTGGACCGCCAGACACGGTCCCAGAATAGACCCGCCAATCCCAATAATCAACATCGTTGAAAACGCTTGCCCGTGTTCTCCACACACGGCCTGCGTTTTGACTCGTCGAGTAAAGTCTTGTATTTTTTGCTGTGTCCGCATAATTTCATCGCGAATTTCCTGCGATGGAGCCAACGAAGCGTCTCTTAACCAGTAATGTCCAACCATTCGATTTTCATCCGGATTACAGACCACTCCCTGTTCCAATTGACGCATGTGCTGAAACAGAGGCTGTGTATGCTTGGCTACGATCGTTTCTCGCTCTACTCCCATACGGCTGAAATCCAACTGCAAACCGATTTCTGACGCTGCATAAAAATCTCTTTTGAATTTTTTCCACGTACCTGACACCGCTTCATCTCCTCTACCCTTCCGCCGCTTCGATAACCATTTGGGAATGTTTCAGTCCCCCTTGACGACGTATCCGTCTTTGGATAATGTCTTTTTTCGATTCCTCCATTAACAGAGAAGCTTTTCGTTAAAAACAAAGAAGTTTTTCGTTAAAACTCGTTTTTGCTGGATTGAAAACCTCTTCCATAAACTTCATTGCTATCATAAATGATGACAAACGCATTGGGTTCAATCTTAAAAATAATTTCTTTTAATAGCGGGAGCTGCGACTGATAAATGCTCACCAAAATAACCGATCGGTTGACATGCGTATAGGCGCCTTCTCCATTCAAAAAAGTACATCCGCGACGTAGGTTTAGAAAAACTTCTTGAGCAATTTTCTCCGACTGTTCAGCAATAATCATCACGGTCTTGTTTCCGCCAAACCCTAACATGACCCGATCAATCATTTTGGAAGAAACAAACATAGCAATCCCTGAATAAAAAGCGGTTTCTACAGACGTAATGCAAGCGCTGCAAATAATAATGAGAAGGTTCGCTGCAAGTATGACCTCTCCTAGCTGGAATCCCCATTTACGGCGAAAAATAACGGCTATGACGTCCATTCCGCCGCCGGAGCCTTTCCCCCTTAGAACAATTCCGCAGCCAACGCCGGATAAAATCCCCCCAATAATGCCATTGAGCAGCAGATTCGTTTCCGTCCAAATTCCATCTAAATGGCCAAAGAGCGCTAAAAATCCCGAATAAGCCGCCGCTCCCAAAAGACTGTACAAAAAAAAGCGCGGACTGACAAAACGGAAACCGGCAATAAAAATCGGAATATTAATACATGTATACCAAACCCACGAATCGATCCCGCTAATAAATTGCAAAAGGACCGCAATTCCGGCAACGCCGCCGGTTAACAGGCCGTTCGGTGTCAACAATACCTGCAAAGCAAAAGGCCCCAATGCGGATCCCAACAGAATTAAGAAAATATCGGCGATTGAAATATCTTCGGTGAATCGACGGCACGCATGGATAACAGATTGTTTCACGATGGACTTCCTCCTTCAAAATTTTTTGGCCATGAAAAAGCGTATTTTTCGGACAAAGAATATTAGGGGGATCCGTTTTCACGAGCCTTCTTCATACTTGCGGCGCAGTATTTTTATGCTCTTGCGGACGGTCAATAATAGCAATGGTTGCACGAGAACTGCAAATCAAGCGGTCTTCGTCGTCAATTACTTTTATATCCCAAACCGCCGTACGTTTTCCCACATGAAGGGGCGTTGCAACCCCTCGGACATACCCTTCACTGACACCCCTCAAGTGATTTGCATTGATATCTAAGCCCACCGCGCCTTGTTTTTCCATATCAATAAATTGATATGTTCCAGCGGTTGCTACAGTCTCCGCCAAAACCACGGACGCTCCGCCATGTAATCTTCCGAAAGGCTGGCGGACCATCCAAGTTATGGGCATTTTGGCAACGACGCGCTCGGGCGTATACTCAATAATTTCAATTCCTAATGCGTCGCGCATATTTCCGGCGTCTAAGTCGCGTACTTTTTCTAAATCCATTTTTTCTCCTCTCCTCACCCGTTATTCCCTGTTTAAAAACCAAAAACTTGCTGTTTTTCTTTCTTTTCCTGTTCGGCTTTTCTCTATTCTTATCATAACAAAATTGCCGAAAAATAACAACGCATCTATTTTAGACCAAGATAAGAGCAACATTATTGTATACTTCTTGAAAGACTGGTCAAATGTTCGCGAGACCGTTACAATATTTTTATCATTAAATCCCCTTTCAAGACTGAGTCCCCGAATTTCTTGGATCGTTAAACTCCATTAAACTCTATTTAAGGATGAATAACTTCATTCAAGGATGAATAACTCCATCCCTTGGATCGTTAAACTTCTTTTCGGTCAATCGATTTCATTGACCTTCTAACACGAGCTTTCGTGTATTATGATGAATTTTATAAATAATGGGAGGTTATTCCTATGCTTAAAATTTACCCGCAAGGCGCTTGGCTCATCCATGGCCGCACGATTATAGAAGCTTCTCCTGCCTCTGAGCCAACTCCACAACTATCTGACATCCCCGCTCTTCCAGATAAGGCGGAAGGTCGCAAGCAAACTATGACTTATGATATTCTACAAACGCATAATACGTCCTCCAATAAAGAAAACCTGAAAATTCGGTTTGATGCGATGGCTTCACACGACATTACCTACACCGGAATCATTCAAACGGCGCGCGCCAGCGGACTTACCAAGTTTCCTATTCCTTACGTCTTAACCAATTGCCATAATAGTTTGTGCGCGGTCGGTGGCACCATCAACGAAGACGATCACATGTTCGGTTTATCCGCTGCACAAAAATACGGAGGCATTTATGTTCCGGCCCACCAAGCCGTTATCCACCAGTATATGCGGGAGCAGATGAGCGCATGCGGTCGAATGATTCTAGGGTCCGATTCCCACACCCGTTATGGCGCCTTAGGAACCATGGCTATCGGGGAGGGCGGGGGCGAACTGGCCAAGCAACTGCTGAACCGTACGTATGATATTCAATATCCTGAAGTGATCGGCGTTTATTTAACCGGTCAACTCATCCCCGGAGTCGGTCCTCAGGACGTAGCCCTGGCTTTGATTGGCGCAGTTTTTAAGGTCGGTTTCGTTAAAAATAAAGTTCTGGAATTTGTCGGAGACGGAATCGCCCACTTAAGTATGGATTTCCGCAATGGAATTGACGTCATGACGACCGAAACTGCTTGTTTGTCTTCGATCTGGGTAACGGATGAAATTACTCGGGAATATTTTGATATTCATCACCGTCCGGAAGCGTATAAACCCCTCCATCCAGGCGACACCGCGTACTACGACGGAATGATTACAATCGATTTATCGGCGATCCGTCCTATGATTGCGCTACCGTTCCATCCCAGCAACGTCTGTACGATTGAAGCGCTGCAAAAAGATCCGTATGATCATCTGCGCGAAGTGGAAAACTCCGCCGCTGAACATCTGGATAACCCCAATATCCATTTTCATTTACAGGATAAAATTAAGGACGGAAAAATTCACGCGACACAAGGAGTGATCGCAGGATGCGCCGGCGGGATGTATGAGAACCTTTTAGCCGCCGCCGATATTTTAAGAGGATCTTCCATTGGAAACGGCGCTTTTTCTTTGCAGTTATATCCATCCAGCCAACCGGTACTGTTGCGCTTGATCGCCAACGGGACAGTCGCTGAACTCATGATGGCCGGCGCCGTTATGAAAACAGCCTTTTGCGGACCTTGTTTCGGAGCGGGGGACGTCCCGTCCAATAACGGTTTTAGTCTCCGTCATTCGACGCGCAACTTCCCCAATCGAGAAGGTTCCCGTCCTGGAGAGGGACAAATCGCTTCGGTCGCGTTAATGGACGCCCTTTCCATTGAAAAAAAAAAAAAAAACGGCGGCGTACTAACATCGGCTTGCGAACTTGATGTGGAGTATTCTCATAAACCTTACCAATTCAACGACGCTTGCTACCAAAGCCGGGTTTACAATGGTTTTGGTCATCCCCATCCGGAAGCGGCGCTGGAGTTGGGGCCTAACATTACCGATTGGCCAGTTATGTCGCACTTAACGGAACATTTGCTTTTACAGGTTGCCTCGGAAATTCATGATCCGGTTACAACCACCGACGAATTGATTCCATCGGGCGAAACTTCCTCCTATCGTTCCAATCCTTTGCGTTTGGCTGAATTTACCCTGTCCCGCAAAGATCCTGGATACGTGGAACGCGCCAAGCAAATTCAAATTGCGGAAAAAGCACGTTTAGAAGGGAAAGATCCTCGAACGGCGCACCCGGAACTAAAAGTGCTTTTTTCCAAAATCCCTTCTTTGCTGAATGAACCGTTCGATCTCATGCAAGTCGGGATCGGGAGTCTGGTGTATGCAATTCGCCCCGGAGACGGTTCCGCTCGGGAACAAGCGGCTTCTTGTCAGAAGGTTCTAGGCGGATGGGCCAATATTGCGCAGGAATATGCCACGAAACGTTACCGCAGCAATTTGATTAATTGGGGGATGCTGCCGCTACTCTTTCCGAATCAGGAACTCCCCTTCCACTTACATGATTTTCTATTCTTCCCGCATATTCGTCAGGCTATTGCGGATCAAGCCTCGGAAATAACGGCGTGGGTCCTTTCGGATCCCCCGCAAAAATGTACGTTGACGCTGGGTAAGCTAACGGATGAAGAACGAAAAATCATTCTGGCAGGTTGTTTAATTAACCACTACCGCAACGACAACTAACCGAGAGTTACAAATCATTTTCCATAATTGGTCGTTAAGGGAATTTTTTCACACGGAAAATCCGGAAAAACCTGTTTACCTGTCATGAGCGGACAAGAACCTTACGCCCTGTTGAGGAAAATAACCATCCTATGAATGTTCCACCCCCTTTAAAACGCCGTCCAAACGCACAACAAAGAAACAGGCGAAGAAGAAACGATTGCTTCTTCTTCGCCTGTTTTGCGCCCGTATGGCAGCGCCATTCGTTGTTTGCAGGGTATTGCTTTAGGAGGAAACCTCCTCCACGTGAAGATGTAGAGAGGAGTTCTCATCCATCGACGGGCATATAAAATGTGCCTTACAAATTTTTACTCTTCCTGTTTTTATAGAAAATTGCTCTTTGGGCGGTTGGTTATCTATCCATTCGGGTTTCTCTAATAGATTTCACGGATTTCGTCTTTCCATTGGATCACGCCATAAATATGGCCTGCGGGCGTGAGAAAATCCGAGTCGGTATAAACATACGGCGCAATCTTCTTCAAGTTCGTTCCGTCAAAAGTGAAATATCCATCCTGATAAGGCGAAATCCGGTAGGTGAAGTTTCCGATCGAATAATCGGAAAACCATTCGCATTTCAAGTAGAGCGTACCATTAACAGCTCCCAAAATCTTCATGCTGTTATAATCTGGATAACGCTCATTTATTTTCGTTACCGTCCCGTCTTTCTCCAGGCAATAAAGTTGCTCCGCCGGGATATAATGTCCTTTCCAACCGCTGTCGAATTCGACGTTTACATAGATTTTTCCATCGTTTCCCTGCGCAGCGTTACGGATAAAAGCGTTCTCTTCAATGAAAATAAATTGTCCGTCTTTTTTCACATACGCATACGATTCACGGGGCGTATATGGCGCGGGAACTTCTTTTGCAGTATACACTGTAAAATGGTAGATTTCAATGCCATCATACGTATAAGCATTCGCATAGCCATAAAGATCCGCTTCCGTTGCGCTTCCGTCTTTCAAGGCTTGTATTTCAGCTAAGGCCTGTCCTTCGCAAACGATTTTCCCATCAACGATTGAAAAATCCCGTTCCTGTGCGGCGGACTGCGCTTCCAACCAGTTATAATAATTGTCGTACCCATCTTGGCTGAAAGGAATCTCGGTCAATTCTCCCGTAGCATAATCAAACGAATAGTACGCTTCCGTATTCTCGATCGTATAACTCTCCGTATCCGCATCCAAAAGAACGAGCTTCGTAAACAATTTATGCACTTTTGCGTCTGTTTCTCCCACATCATACACAGTGGCATACGTCCCGCTCCCGTTGGTTGGGGATGAATAAAGCGTAAAGGTCTGCCCATCCCAATTCGTTTCCCAATTAAATTCTTCCCGCGCATATTTCCACGTCATCGGGAAATAGGTCACATTGCGGAAATTCAGCAGGGGATATTCTTCCGTTGCATTATTCACGCGCTTCCCATTGATATAAATGGGATAATCGGCAATTTCGGCCGTCTGATATCGGGCGTTCTGGGTGGTCGGATAAATAGGCAGTTCCCCATAAGAAGGGAAATAGACAATGTAGAGCCCTTCGCCCTCTACCCAAACCGATGACAAATTCAGCGCTTGACAATATTCATACGTCATCGGGAAATAGGTCACATTTTTATAGGATAACAACGGATACCGCGAATCTTGATAGTAAACGTCCTGATAATCAATAATACAGGGATAATCGGGAATGGTCACCGTTTCGGCCGCTGCAGCACTGGACTGAAAACCCATCCAAAAACAGAGAACCATTCCCCATAAAACGCCGTACGTTTGAAAGAACCTCCACCGCCTGACCCTTCTTTCTCCAACAGATGAAGCCCACTTCATTTTTTCTCCCCTCTTTCTATCGTTTGATGGGTATTTCCATTGATGGGTATTTCCATCTTGAATCACTCATATCTTTCTAATCCAAATCCATCGCATCGCCACATTTTCGAAATATAAGTCGAAAAAACTAAAAAGAACGGTGTTCTAAAAGCCCGAAACTTTTCATCCTATCCCAATCGATCCAATTACTCAATTCCTGTTACCGTACCGATAAAAAGCGGAAGCTGCGTTTCGCAATCCATGATCATATAGACAAACGGCCGGTCCAAATAAACGGTTTTAACTTCTTCCGGATCAATCAGAGAAGTCTTTTCAACCATCTCCACAACCGTAGCGGCGCCAGCTTCTGTCCCTCTCTCATCGACGGCAATAAAAGTCTTATGCAATACCTGGCTGATATAAATATTACCGATTGAAGAGGTTCCCAATCCGGAAAAATCCGCCTGGTCTGGATCAAAAGCGTCCTGCATGCCCATGGCTTTCAAGCTTTCACTCATTTCCACATCATACTCGCTTTGGAACTTCGGAATAGCTGCGTTTACGGTAACCTCCTGCGCCTGATCGAAAAGCCGCTGTAAGGTCTGTCCATCGAGCGAGCGGACGTAGGTTGCTAAATCCTGTCCTTCTTTGGGCAGCAACGCAGCGAAAGCATATTGTCCCCCCGCATAGGATTTGATGAAACCTGTCGCATTCTCATCTTCCATATATTGGTGTTCTTTGGAATACATAAAGTCCCCGGTTTGTACCGTTCCATCGGCTTGGGTAAAAGTTCCTTCCTGAATTTGATTTTCCTGGTAAATTTCCTCCCACTCCGCGTCAAAAGCAAGTGCATTGACCAAATACATGATTGCATTTTCCGGAACATCTTTCAATATTTCTTCAATTTTTCCATTCGTTTCCTGGGCCACCCAATCATTGATTGCCGAAGCCGTCTGATCATCAAACGGAATTTGATGGAGTTCCGATTGATAAACTTCGGAATTCGTCGCTAAAAAATCGGGATTTGCCTGAAACGATTCTTTCTCGTTCACCCAAATGGCATTCGCTAAATGCAACTGCGACCGATCGGATTCCTGCAATCGATCGCTCAAAATAGTTGCCGCCGCATTAAGCTGTTCAAGAGAGAGTCCCATCGTTTGCTCCATTTGAGCAAGCGTCTCCTCTTCCGCGCCATTGGCCGTCATGGCCAAAGCACAAAGCAACGAGAACGGTGAAATCAGGGTATCGTCTGTATCATTGAGGTTTTCTTGGAAAAGTTTTATGGCAAAATCAGCTACTTTTTCCGTCTCTTGTCCTACCTGCTCGTGGTTTGCGGGTTCTTCTACAGACGGCGTTGTCTCAGAAGGTTCTGGAGTCGGAGAACTTGCGCATCCTACCGTTGAAAACATCAGCAATCCAATCAAAAAGAATCCTATAACTTTTTTCATGTTCGATTTTTTCATAGAATTTTACTCCTTTTCCTTTTTGTCTTCCCTTCTTCCCTCTTGCGCGCAAAATGAAGGGATGTTTTCTCTCCATTATACGAATCGCTTCCGGGTTTCTTTCATTTACACTTTTACACTTTTTTATTCCGTCGGACGTTTTTCTCTTTTCAACGTTGCATAACTTCGGGAAAAATAGTATACTCAAAAAGGGCCTTATGGCCCCTAGTTTATGGGATTTATACAAGGAGGAAGAACCATTGAAGAATAAATTGTCTTTATTGGCGGCGGGTTTCGTGATGGGGTTAACCTTTTGGATCCCCGGGGTAAACAGCGCTACCGTCGGCGTGATCTCAAACATTTACCGTGAAACCGTCGCCGCTATTGCCAATATCCGGGAATACTTTTCACAAAGCGTCAAACTTCTTTTGCCACTCATCTGTGGTGTGGCTATTGCCATTTTTTTCGGCGTGTTTGTAGGAAAAAACCTTCTATCGGATTTCGAAATTCCCCTTCGTTATTTCTTCCTGGGGACGGTTTTAGGATGTCTCCCCTTGCTCCTGCGTCAGATCATCAAGCCGCAATGGACGATTTGGTGTCTGATCCCACTGGCCGTT
>CALXSZ010000157.1 GCA_944391275.1 uncultured Syntrophomonadaceae bacterium | reverse complement strand
GTCCGCCGCTTTTTTGGGATCTGTTGTAGAAAAAATCGGTCCGCGTCAGTCAGCGCTCCTTTGCGGAATTTTCTATGGCGTCGGTTTAGTTGGAAGCGCCTTGGCCATCCAGCTCCAGTCTTTAATGTTGTTATATATTTTTTATGGAGCCATTGGGGGAATTGGATTAGGTATCGGCTATATTGCTCCGGTAAAGACGTTAGTGAATTGGTTTTACGATCATCGCGGCCTGGCAACAGGTTTAGCCATTATGGGATTTGGGTTTGCTAGCGCAATTGCCGGACCGCTGATTCGCCTTTTGATTGATTCTATCGGATTGATTCAAACATTTCTCAGTTTAGGAATCGGATACTTTATTCTTATATTTATCGCTTCCCGTTTGATTCAACCGGCTCCACCGGATTATATTCAAAAAACCGCTTCCGGGCAAATGAATCGTCAGCAAAAACAATATACTGTGCACGAAGCCATGATGACGAAAGAATTTTATGCGCTATGGTTTTTACTATTCATCAATATCACTTGCGGCATTGCTTTACTTTCAGTCGCTTCTCCGCTGTTACAGGAGATGACCGGGATGACCGCGGTTGCCGCCGCCGGTATCGTCGGTATTATGGGAATTTTTAATGGCGCGGGCCGTTTATTCTGGGCAAGCGTTTCCGATTATCTTGGACGGGATGTTGTCTACTCCGGATTCTTTGTCATTGAAATTATCTCTGTTTTACTTCTTTCTCAACTTTCCGCGCCTGTACCTTTCCAACTGTTACTTTTTGTTGTAATCAGCTGCTATGGAGGAGGTTTTGCGTGCATTCCAGCCTATTTAAGCGACGTTTACGGTACCCGCCAGTTAAGCGCTATACATGGTCGCATTCTTTCAGCTTGGGCCATGGCTGGAATCGCCGGTCCTTGGATCATTACCTGGTCGCGCAGTATGAGTAACCAATACAATAACTCTCTTTATATTTTTGCCGTGCTCTACGCTTGCGCTTTAGTTGTTTCCCTTGCCGTTCTCGTTCATTTACGCAAAAAGCGAAAAGCCACCTTGCTTGCTTTGAAAGAGAATACAGCTGTATAAATACCGTTTCCAATAAATCGTAAAAAGGCCTGAAACGTGTCTTTCAGGCCTTTTTCTTCGTTCTAAATTCTACTTTCTTCTTTAGTTACTAAAGAGTTACTAAAGTGAAGCCCCCACAAATTTTCCCATAAAGAAAAATTTGATAAGAGGCAAATGCTTTTTGCTAATTTTTTATTTTAAACGCTTCAAACAAAAAGCAGAACTTACTATATCGTTTATGTAAGTTCTGCTTTTTGTTCAATTCCAACTTTTTTCTTGATCGTCTGTTGTTGTTTCGGTTGTTGTTTTTTCCATCAAATTTTTGTACATTAGATAAAATGCAATACACCCCGAAGATTCAAATAACTTCCAATAGGTTGCGCTAATGGAATCCTCAGTCACGTTCCTCATCCACCCTTCATCTACAGCTTCGTACTTCCATAGGTTTCTACTCAAAATTTTTCATTTTGCTGTCTGTTGATTTCTGATAATATTATACCACAAGCAACCGCTGCATTCAAAGATTCAGAATTAAAACTTATTGGTATTTTTACATAATTATGGCATATTTCGTCGATTTTATCCGATATTCCGAACGCTTCACTACCAATTACTATTATTTGCGGTTCTGTATAATGATGACAGTAATGGATGATACTTCCATTTTTTAAGGTTGCGCCTATAATTTGATATCCGTATTGGTCGGATGCTTTTTTTAAATCTTCATCCGTAATCTGTGTAAGGACTGGAAAATTCAAAAGCATTCCCATTGCTGAACGTACCACCTTAGGATTAAAAGGATCCCCGCATTCCGGACTAAGCAAAATGCCATCCAACGCAAAAGCATGCGCCGTTCGAATCATGGTTCCAATATTGCCTGGATCCTGAACATGGTCTAGGTATAACAGGGTTCCGCGTTTGGGAAAAATTTCCTCATTTCTCCAATGAGGCATCCAAGCAATTGCTCCGATTCCAGAAAAAGTTTCCGTTGCAGAAATATGCGAAGCCAGTTTTTCAGGAATGAGATACGTTTTTTTCCAATAGGCACAAGGGATTCTTTCCTTCCAAATCGCCCAATGATCTTCCTGCACAAAAAAAACGCGTACACTTGCAAGATGCTTCAGCAATTCCCCAGATGCACGCTCTCCCTCTATCCAAAAAGATTGTTCTCTATCCCGATATTTTTTCTCTTTTAGACGTACAGCCCGTTTGATCCAAGGATTCTCCT
Source organism: uncultured Syntrophomonadaceae bacterium (assembly GCA_944391275.1). Lineage (GTDB taxonomy): Bacteria > Bacillota > Syntrophomonadia > Syntrophomonadales > Syntrophomonadaceae > CALXSZ01. Next base: position 1,945 of record CALXSZ010000157.1, on the reverse strand, counting down.
TTGATGTGATACGGATTGGTTGTTCTTCCATATTTTTACTCTTTCTCATTTTTTCTTTGTAAAAAGCTTTGTACGTGTTGCTTAAAATCCGGCGTACGCAAAGCCGCAAAAAGCTCTTCTTTTTCTTGTTGTAGAGCTTCTGATAAAGATTTTTCGCTCCCTTCATACAGAAGCTGTTTAATTTCTTTTAATAGATGAACGGGTTTTGAAGAAATGTTTTCCGCCATATTCAGGGCTCGTAAAAGCGATTTTCCAGCAGGAGCAACGTCATGAGCAATTCCTAAAAATTTAGCTTCCGCCCCACCCAAAACGCGAGCGGACAGGAGTAGTTCTGCCGCTCGGGAAATTCCTATCAAACGGGGCAGGCGTTGCGTGCAGAAGACAAGTCCCATATTCGTACTCGTAGCCCCCATCCGCAGCTTCTCGTCCACAATTCGCACATCGCAGCATAAAGCTAACTCCATCCCGCCTCCCATTGAAACGCCATTAATCGCTGCAATAACAGGTACAGGGCAATGACAAACCGCTTGTAAAGCTTCGTAAATCCAGGAAAAATACCGTTCATTTCTTTCAGGATCCTCAAAAGAAAATTCTTTGACATTTGCTCCCGCAGAGAAAAATTGTTCGTTTCCCGTTAAGACAACCGTCCGAACCGTTTGGGGGATCTTTTGGAATGCTTCATACAATTCTTGACAAACTGCTAAGCTCAACGTATTGACCGGAGGATGATTGATTTGCATAATCAGAATTTTTTCTTGTTGTTGAATTCTCAAAAATTCATTTTTCATTTTCACCTCTACGATTCATTTCATACCGTAGGTGTTCCACAATCGGGACAAAATTTCCCATTGACCATTTTGCGGCACTCGGTACAAAAACGTTCTTCTTGAGAAGTTGTCTGCAATTTTTTTTCAATTTTTATAGGGGCGCCGCATTGAGAACAAAATTTTGCCGGTAATTGACAGATATTTCCGCATTCCTTACAAGTATACGTACCAGCCGCCTTTTCTTCGTTGGATTTTTTCATATTCCCAATCATCTGCTGGCCAACTTCTAAACCCAACGCCGCTTGAGCTGCCATGCCTGCAACAGACGTATTTTGTCCATCTTGCATACTATCTGTTACTGAAATTTGGGTATATTTCCCAAGATCCTGTACGAAAGATTGCGCAGCCACTTTTTCAACCATTTCTTGAATTTCGGGCGGATAAGAGAAAGCATTAATATTCACATCTCGCACGCCCAATCCAATATCAAAAAGCTCCTTATCCAATTCTTCTGCAATTCTTTTCCCATATTGCCGTTGATTTCTTTGTAATTGCGCTAAAGCATGCATACCGATCATTTGATGTCCACTTAAAATGACTTCCGGCAGGATACTATTCATTTCACTCACCACTCGTTCTGAAATATCTGACAACGAATAGCTGGATTTAATCCCCGCTACCTTCTGGATGAATGTTAAATAGTCCCGGAATTCAATAATCATATTTCCATTGCACCCTACCGGAATACCGCTCGGAACCTCTGGGGTTGGAATCATAATTCTTTGACGAGTTCCCCAAAGAATCATCATTTCTTTCGCATTTACAAAGTAGACTTCCGCCCGCAGCCCGGAATCGCCTCGTAAAGAGGAGAGTCCTGAAAAAGTACTTAAAAAAGGAACAATTTGACTGTCAATATCGAATTCGCCTTCTTCTTCAAAGATCCCTTCTACGGCCCCATTCGCATAAAAAATCGCTTTTTGTCCTGCACGAATGATCAGTTTAGAGCCTTCTTTGATTTCTTTATTTTTCCATTTATAAAATAATAAATCCGGACGATATTCTTCCCATTCTATGGTATCTCGTCCTTGTCCGAACCAAGCCATTCTTTTCCCCCCCTCTAGTATTTCACATTTATTGGAAATCGGATATTATCTCACAAAGCACCCCGTAAGAATAAC
>CALXSZ010000156.1 GCA_944391275.1 uncultured Syntrophomonadaceae bacterium | reverse complement strand
ACTCTTCTTCCATCGGTTTGGGTAACACGCACGATTAAATTTTCATATTCAAAAGAATCCCCCTCTACGGGAATCCTTTCAAATTGTTCCAGCACCCATCCGCCCACAGTAACCGCATCTGAATTTTCACATTTGATTTGGAAAAAGTCTTCAAGCGTATCAATATCAGCACTACAAAGAATTTTATACTGGTTATCACTCACCCGAATAAAATCCTCTACGATATCGTCATGTTCATCCCAAATTTCTCCGACCAGTTCTTCTAAGACGTCCTCTATCGTCACCAACCCCAACGTACCGCCAAACTCGTCGGCTACGATTGCCATATGAGATTTCCTTTTTTGCAGCAATTTCAGTAAATCTCCAATTTTCATGGATTCGGTAATAAAAACAACCGGTTTCATGATGGATTGGATAGGATTTTCCTCTTTTCTGTCTAACTCATAAAAATCTTTCAAATGAATAACGCCAATAATATTATCAATGCTTCCTTCATAAACCGGCAGTCGCATAAAACCGCTGTCTTTGAAAACCCTTTCCAGTTCGGGGCGTTCAGTCTCCTTTGAAACCGCCGTAATATCAACTCGCGGAGTAATAATTTCAACGACTTCCACATCATTAAATTCGATGGCGCTGCGAATAAGTTCGCTTTCTTTTTCATCAATACTTCCATCTTGTTCGGCTTCTTCAACAATGTTTAGGATATCGTTCTCGGTTAACCGTCGATCATCGCCTGTACGGATCCTTTTCGACAAAAATTTCTTCCAAAGGGAAATAAGGTAATTGAGCGGCTTCAAGATAAAAACAAAAAAACGTAATAGACAAACGGAATTTTTCGCAAATTTTTCAGGACATTCCCTCGCCAAACTTTTCGGCGTAATCTCTCCAAAAAATAATAGAATAAGAGCCGTCAAAAAAACTGCCATGGGGATGCCTAAATTCTCCAAATGATTGACAAAAAAAATCGTCGCCATCACGCTGAATACGATATTGACCACATTATTCCCAATTAAAATGGTCGATAGCATATAATCGCTATCTTCGACGTATTGCAGAACTTTGGCCGCATTCTTATCTCCATCCTCCACCATGGTTTTCAATTTGGATCGGCTCAACTGCGAAAAAGCCGTTTCCGTAGCTGAAAAATAACTGGATAGAAATAAAAGCCCAATCATTACGAGTACAGTAAGGGGGATATCGCCGCTCATGCTTCATCGATCCTTTCCATTTTGTATCTCCATATCTTTCTGATCCCTTCAGCATCCCCTCCGGCTGGTTCACGAATTTTACATTCTGGGAGAACCGCAACATACCATTCTTTTTTTATTGGAAATACTTCCGTTTGACGCGCCAAAAGGCACAGTTTTCCCTTTGATTGTCCAACTGAAAAAACTATGCCTTCGCGAGATCCATCGTATCGTTTTACGTTCTTTCTTCGATCCGTCACAGGATCACCATTTTCTTCCACCCATATACTCCTTTTTAGCCATTGATTTTGCATGGAACTTTTTTATTTATATACATACTATAGAGAATTACGCTTGTCAAGTACGCTTCTTTTTCTTTTGTTGCGAATTTAAAGGCTGGAGTGCAGCGTCTGCAATTGCCGAATCGGTTTTTCTAACTCCGTATAAGAAAAAACATACGATCCTGCAACCAATATATCCGCTCCGGCTTGTACGCACAATGTTCCGGTTTCCTGGTTCACGCCTCCATCCACTTCAATATAGATGGGACGTTCATCGGCCTGTTCCCGAATCATTTGACGCAGCTCCTGTATTTTGGGAAGGACATGCCGGATAAACGGTTGCCCACCAAACCCCGGATTGACCGTCATTAATAAAATATAATCCACATCTTTCAGAAGATACTGGACGCTCGTTAAGGGGGTCGCTGGATTAAGCGCTACGCCAGCTTTTTTCCCTCCCTCGTGAATCATTTGTCGGACGCGATGCAAATGAACGCAGGCTTCTGCATGAACGCTGATCCAGTCCGCTCCAGCCTGAATAAAATCCGGAATAAGATTTTCCGGATGTTGAATCATGAGATGGACGTCAAACGGCAAATTTGTTTCTTTTCGCAATGCTTTTACGACGGGAGCTCCGATCGTTAAATTCGGTACAAATTGACCATCCATCACATCAATATGTACACAATCCGCTCCAGCTTTTTCCAGCCGCTTGACTTCTTCCCCCAAACAAGCAAAATCAGCCGAAAGGATCGACGGGGCTACGAGTGTCATGAATAGTTCCTCTCTTTCTCCATAATTTCCTCCAGCATCAAGATATAGTTGCGGTATCGTTGCTCTAAAATTTTCTTTTTCTCAACCGCGTCCATTACCGCGCAATCTTGTTCCTTGTAATGCAAACAATTTCCAAAGCGGCAATGATTTTGCCAGGGAATAAAATCCGGGAAATAGTTTCTCAATTCTTCACGCCGCATAGCCGGTAAATCCATTACGCTGAATCCGGGAGTATCCGCCAGCCAACCTCCAGACGGCAAAGGATAAAGTTCAACATGTCGGGTTGTATGTCTGCCCCGGCCAATTTTGGCGCTGACGCTCTGTGTCCGTTCATCGATTCCTGGAATCAGCTGATTTAAAAGGCTTGTTTTTCCCACACCGGAAGGACCGGCCAAAACCGCAATTTCTCCCTCGATGATTTTTTCTAACGCCTCAATTCCTTTTTTGGTTTGCGTAGAAACAGAGAGCACCGTTATCCCGCATTGTTTGTAATATTCGCGAATCTTTTCTGCCGGATCCGAATCCGGCAAATCGTCTTTATTCAGAATAATGCACGGCTTTAAGCCACAATAATAAATTAATAACAAAAGACGGTCCACCATCATCAGATCCGGCTGCGGATGATTTTTGGCCAACACCATCAATACCAGACTGCTATTGGCGATACGTGGACGATATAATTGGTTTTTCCGCGGGAGTCGTTTCTCGATAACGCCCCGTTGATTTTTTAACAGCGTAATTTCCACCCAATCGCCAGTCAGGATGGTTTCTTTTATTTTTCCACGAATGCGACACTCGATGAGTTCCCGATGATCGAGTTGCACATAATAATACCCTGCATAATTTTTCAGAACTAATCCGTTCTTTTTTATGGATTGTGAACGTTGATTTTTCGGGGATGTCTCCCATTTCTGTTTTGGTTGCAAATCTTTTCCCTTTTCTTTTCTCTGCGGCTCTATAAGGTTCCTGAACTACTCGGATTTCCGTCCAAATAAACCTGATAGGTTCCGCTTCCATAATAACTGATATTAAGCGTCACGCTTACGCCTCCAGCCAACGTTTGTTGATAAACATTTCGCTGTCCATGGGCATCCGTCACTTCCACGCTGACCGAATAACTGGTTTTATCGCTCGGCAACTGAATACTGACCGCTTTATTTCTCAATACTTCCGTTTCCGGCTCGGTTGTTGAATCCGCTGGTTGTTCCTCCTCTGTTACAGGGGATGGAGTCGTTGTTTCTTCTGGAGCGGTTTCAGTCGTATCCGGCGTTTCTTCCGGAGCTGTAACGGGTTCTTCTGTGCTTTCTACAGGCTGTTCCGTCTCGACCGGCGTTTCCTCTTGCGCTTCCTGTCCCAGCGTAATGCCGATAGCCGTCCCTTCCGCAATCATGGTGTTGGCCTGAATACTTTGTTCCACTACTCTTCCAACCTCAGACGCATCGCTCTCCCTATAACTGACAGAACCTAATGTCAGACCGGCCTCCGTTAATTTCGCCTCCGCTTCTTGCTGGGTTGAACCTAGACAATCCGGTACCCTGACTCTGTCGGCTTCCGCTCCCATGCTAACCATTAAAACAACCGTTGTCCCTTTCGCAACTTGATTACCCGCATGAGGCGTCTGTGAGATAACCACCCCTTCCGCATACTTTTGATCATAGGTTTGTTCAATTTCTACCAGCAAACCGGCCTCTCTTAAATACGTTTCCGCAGCTGTCTGCGACATTCCTTCCATATCCTCTAAAAGGACGCTCTCCACGCCGTCTTCTAGCCCGCTGCTAACAATAACCTTGATTTCTCTTCCTTCTTTCACATTACTCCCGGCTTCCGGATCCTGATTGATAATCATATCCACATCATATTCATCATCCGGTTGACGGCTGATAATATTGAGTTTTAATCCACTTTCTTCCGCTTTGTTCTGCGCATCCGTCAAGGTTTCCCCAACAAGCACGGGTACTTGTACTTCCTTACCAAAAAAATTTCCGCCAAAGGCTGAAACCATCCCAGCAACAAAGGCCAGAACCGCTACGCCGATAATAATCTTTGCGGCTGGCCGCATCTTTTTCTTTCGCGAATGATGATTGGTTCCCAAATCCTGTTTCACCTCTTGTGCTGCTACGATTTTTTCATTCACAACCTCTTCTTGAGTAGGTTCCGGATTCACTTCATTATAAGGATGATAACTTTGCTTTTTCATCCCGGCAGCAACCCGTAAAAGTTCTTTGCCCATTTCCTCCACACTGTGAAAGCGCCGGTCCGGCAATTTCATCATTGCATGTAAAATAATATCTTCCAACTCCGGCGATATCGCCGGATTCAGATCAGCCGGCGGGATCGGTTCATCATGAATATGTTTTAATGCAACCGTCACCGGGCTTTCCGCGTCAAATGGCATCTGTCCTGTACACATCTCATATAATATGCATCCAATCGAATAGATATCCGTCGCATAGCTTACGCCTGCCCCACGGGCTTGTTCCGGCGAAATATAATGGACGGAACCAATCACCTGATCCTTATTAAAGGTAATGGTCGCTGTGGTGTTGGCGCGCGCAATGCCGAAGTCCGCGACTTTTACGCTTCCCTGGTTCGTAATTAAGATGTTTTGCGGCTTTAAATCGCGATGAATCACCTGATTTTCATGTGCAAATTGGACGCCGTCGCAAATCATGACCGTAATGTTAATCGCCGTTGCTAAAGGCACCACGCCTTGACTGGCAATATACTCCTTTAGCGTTTGCCCCTCTACATATTCCATTACAATATAATAGATACCGTTATCTCGCCCAACATCATATACATTCACAATATTGGGATGCGTAATACGCGCGGCCGCCATGGCTTCCGTCCGAAATTTTTCAACAAAACTGGCGTTATCCGCAAATTCTTCTTTTAATATTTTAACCGCAACAATACGGTCCAAGATCCTGCATCTTGCCTTATAGACCGTCCCCATGCCGCCTTCTCCAACGATATGTAGCAATTCATAACGGCCGCCTAAAATTCTCCCTTCCATTATGAACGACCTCCTTTTTGTAATTGCACCAAAATCACCGTGATATTATCGTATCCGCCTCTGGCCAGGGCCGTATCAACAAATGTCTGCGCTTTCTCTTTGATTCCGCTTTGATTGCGTATGACGCTAGAGATCTCCTCATCTTTTAATAGATCGGTTAATCCGTCGCTCGCTAATAAAATGATCTCATCCCCAGATAGTTCTTGACTGAAAAAATCCACGCGTACGTCCGGTTCCATCCCTAAAGCCCGGGTAAGAATGTGATTATAGGCATTAAATTCCTCTTTTTCTTTCAAAAGAGCGCCTTGACGCATACTTTCAGCTAACGTATGGTCGTGGGTAATTTTTCCCCCTCGTTTTTGATCAAAAACAAATAAAGAAGAATCCCCCACATGCGCTACAACGAGCGTCGATTCGTGAATAAAAGCCGCCGTGATAGTCGTCCCCATTTCTCTTAGGGTTTGATCCTCATGGCTTTTATTCCAAATCGCTAAATTGGCTTTTTCAATCGCCTGGCGCAAGGCGGCGGCCGGTTCTGCAATCGGCTGACTTTTTCTCATCTCCTGCGCAACAATTTGCACCGCCAGACTAGAGGCTACTTCTCCGCCTAAATGACCGCCCATCCCATCGCATAAAATAAACAGCCCCAACTCTTCATCACATAAATAGCTGTCTTCATTGTTATTTCGGCAATATCCTATATGGGATAATCCAACTGTTTTCATGTTTTTATTATCCTTTCCGCACGGCAAGCTGTCCACATGCAGCCTGTATGCTTGGACCATGTTCGGATCGCAAAGTAACATTCACATTTTTTTCTCGTAAATACGTCATAAATTCCTCTATTTTTTTCTTGGGCGGTTTCCCAAAGGGCGCCCCTGGTACTGGATTATATGGAATTAAATTAATATTCGCCCCCAAAGGCTTTTGCCAACGAATCAAATCATCCGCGTCTTTCCGGCTCATGTTACAATGGTCCAGCAAAATATATTCAAAAGTAATCCGTCGGCCCGTTTTTTGATGATATTGCATCAGCGCATCCATTAAAACTTCTAAAGGATACTTCCGGTTGAGCGGAACCAATTGATTTCGTAAAGTATTATTACAGGCATGCAACGAAACCGCCAATGTCACTTGCAAATTCTCCGTCATAAGTTTTTTTATTCCCTTCACCTCGCCGGATGTGGATAACGTTATACGCCGCTGTCCAATATCAAGCCCTTGATGTTCATTGAGCAAACGTACCGACTCCATCGTCGTTTCATAATTCAAAAAGGGTTCCCCCATTCCCATATAAACAACATTCGTAATGACTTTTTCTGTTCGGGGGATATGTAATACATCGTGCAGTTCCTGTTTGGCCCTCAATACTTGCCCCACGATTTCATGCGTTTTCAAATTGCGATAAAAACCCGATTTTCCCGTCGCACAAAAAGCGCAGCGTATGGGACATCCAATTTGCGTGGAAACACAAATGGAATAACGCGTTTTTCCCTGAAGCCTCTGTGGGATCAGAACGGTTTCGATTCGTTTGCCATCTTGCATTTCCAACAAGAGTTTTCGGGTGCCGTCCGACGCCGTTTGTCGCTGTAAAACGCTAGGAATAAACAAGCTCGCTGATTCTTTCAATTTATCACGCAACGCTTGGGGTAAATTTTTCATTTCATCCAAATCAAACCTATTCTTCTGATGAATCCATTGAAAAATTTGTTCTCCGCGATAGCCCGGTTGACCCAAACTTTTCATCCAATTCTCTAACGCATCCAGTGACATTCCGGCAAGTTCGATACACTTTGTGCTCAACTCCCGCTCACGCTTCCTTTCTTAGTTTTGTATAAAACATTCCATCTGTTCCATAAATTCCCGGTAAAATCGTCAGCATCCCCTCTCGAGCCATTTTACGGTCTTCTTCAGATAAAGGAAAAAAGGAAATTGCATCTGTAAAACTTTCTGTTTGAAATTCTGGATGTTCTTGTAAAAAGGTCCAAACATTCGCTTCGTTTTCTTCTGTTCGCAGGGTACACGTAATATAGAGAAGCATTCCACCCGGTTTCACGAAAGCGGCGGCCTGATGAAACAGGGTTTTTTTTATTTTTTTTAAATCGCCTAATTGTTTCGCATCCTGCCTCCAACGGATATCTGCTCTTCGATTGAGTACGCCCCATCCGGAACAAGGCGCATCCAATATGACACGATCGGCTTTTTCAATATAATCCGGAAGTCCCTTTGCAATGTCTGCGCAAATAGTATGAATGGAATGCAGACCCAATCTTGCGCAATTTTCTAGGAGAAGCTGTAATTTATGCGCATAGCTGTCCACTGCAAAAATCGTCGCTTGATCCTGACTTTTCTCCGCCAGATGCGTGCTTTTCCCACCAATTCCACAGCATAAATCCATAATAAGTTCTCCGGGCTGAGGTTGCGCAATATACGCGGCCAACTGGGAAGCCCTATTTTGAATATAAAATTTCCCCATCTGAAAGGAAGGCTGATCCGTCACAGCATGGTCAACATGCATCAATTCTATGGCGTCCGGCACAACCTTGGAAATTCGAGCTTGCGCCCCTTCTTGCTCCAGGGTTTCAAGAAGTACTGCCGGCGTATTTTTCAGCGTATTGGTGCGAATATCTAT
>CALXSZ010000155.1 GCA_944391275.1 uncultured Syntrophomonadaceae bacterium | reverse complement strand
GGGACCGGCGCTCATCTGAAAGCGACGATTGGACGGGAAGTCGCTGGGAAAACGGGAACGACCGATGATTTTCATGATGCTTGGATGAGTGGTTTTACCCCTGAACTTTGTTGTTCCGTTTGGGTGGGCTATGACCAAGAAAAAGATGTAAACCTAACGGGAAGCGCCATTGCGGGACCAATTTGGGCTCAATTTTTGGGGGAGGGCTTAAGTGGTCGTCCGCAACAGGACTTTTCTATTCCAAATGGAGTAAATTTTACGAGTATTTGTATGTCCACCGGATGCATTGCAACGGAATCTTGTCCTTGGACCATGCAAGCCGCTTTTCTTGAGGGAACGGAACCGCGGAATTTATGTTGGGAACATGCCAGCAAATGGGATTGGGTTTACCAATGGGAAACAAATCAAGAACCGGAAAGTCAACCCAGTGAATGGGAGGAAACAGAACCGAATGAAACTGCAACCGACGCCGAAGAGGTACCCGCGCCAACGGTAGAAACAACGCCTCATACGGATTCAACCGAATTACTACCAGAATCCGAAGAAATGGATGGAATGGGCGATGCTGAAGTAGAAACCGAGGACCTGCCTGATCAATCGGAAAATCGTGAAGAGAACGCTTGGTTTCCTGAAGAAAACGGGGAAAAATCGTGGGGACTTCCTTGACAAATGCAAATTCCCAACGTATGATCAAGAAAAGAGGACGAAGGGAAGAATGACGATGCCTTTAACCAGAGAAGAAGCTTGGAGTTTGCTGCGGCAGTACAATCAGGAAACGTTTCATTTACAGCATGCATTAACGGTAGAAAGCGTTATGCGATGGTATGCTGAAAAATTGGGTTATGCAAACGATTCTTTAGATTGGGGAATGGTAGGACTTTTACATGATATTGATTTTGAGCAATATCCCGATCAGCATTGTATAAAGGCGGCAGAAATTTTAAAATCCGCTGGCGCAGGAGACGATCTTATTCATGCGGTTTGTAGTCATGGATATGGGCTTACATGCGACGTAAAGCCGGAACATCCAATGGAAAAAGTCCTTTTTGCTGTGGATGAATTAACTGGGCTAATCGGTGCCGCCGCTAAAATGCGTCCATCTCAAAGTGTGCAGGATATGGAGCTTTCTAGTCTGAAGAAAAAATTCAAAGATAAAAAATTTGCGGCGGGTTGTTCCCGGGATGTGATCAAGAAGGGCGCGGAAATGCTGGATTGGAGCTTGGACGAATTGATGGAACAAACCATTTTCGCGATGCGGAGTTGCGAACAACGCATTCAAGAGGAAATGAAGAAGATAAGCGCTTAATAGCAGCGGGTCCCTGCGTTTGCCCGACCGCGAATTGATGTGACAAATGTTTATGGCGACGCCTTCTTCAGTGCGATTCTCGGTAGTATCTGGAATAGGTAAGCGGCAGTACGGGATTTTTACGAATTGGAAACTATTCGTCAACAAGCCATTGTTCTTTACAATGGCTTGTTGTTTATTTTATTCTGTTCCTACCCAGTCCTTTCCGACGTCTACCCATCCGATGGCTTTTGAATAGCGGAACAATTCTTCGCAAGTTAATTCGATTGCGGAATTGCTGCTGCCACAAGCTGGAAAAACGGTTTGAAAACGCTGTAGAGAGACGTCCAGATAAACTGGAAGAGAATTTTTTAGTGCAAACGGACAAATTCCCCCTACGGCATGACCGGTTAATTCCAGGGCTTCTTCCGGAGTTAACATTTTAGGTTTTATGCCAAAAACCGTTTTGAACTTTTTGTTGTCAATCCGTGCGTCGCCTGCTGTAACAAGGACAAGTCCATGATCTTCCAAACGGAAAGTCAGTGTTTTGGCAATGCGAGCCGGGATGACGTTTAAAGCTTGTGCAGCTAGTTCAACAGTTGCGCTGGAGACCGGAAATTCTAAAATATCCTTTTCGCGCTCCCATTGAGACAAATAGGTTTTTACATTTTCAATTGACATGATCCATTCTTATCCTTCCTGTGCATTATAAACCTGTGCATTATAAAGATGTATTTTTTAACGATTACGAATCATTCCCCAGATTGATAAAATCATAATACCAACCAGTAAAAGATTGAAAAGGTGAGAGACCCACCGATTTTTATTTTTTCGCATAAAAAACCTCTGCAATCATGTTTTGCTTATTTTATCATACCCTACCGAAAGATAAAAGAAAAATTCTGGATGAAAGATCATAATGATCCGCTTTTTGCATATATTTTAATGAAAGGTGTTTTTTATAAAAATGAGGAGAAAAGGGTATGAGAGACGATTTTTCCGCTCAAATTTTATCTCAGGAAATTTTTCCCTATCTTCCTTTTTCGGTCCGGGAATGTTTGATGAAATTATCTCAAGACCAATTGGACAAGCTCGAGGAAATCCGTTTACGCGCAGAAAAGCCCCTTTTGTGTTTAATTGGGGATGACGAATATGGTTTTGATCCGGACAGAAATTGGACAAGGGATTGGCAGCAGGCTTATCGAACAACGGAAGAAGAAGTACAAAGAACGGTTTCGGCTATCAGCGAGCATTCTCGTTATGCGTTCGAAGAAGAAATAAAAAGGGGCTTTATTACGCTTCCTGGGGGGCATCGCGTAGGACTTTCCGGACAAGTTTTATGCGATGGCGGACAAGTCCGTACCTTGCGCCGGATAAGCGGCTTGGCTTTTCGCATAGCGCGAGAATGTAAAGGATGCGGGGATGCTATTCTAAACGAGTTTTATGATCCCAAAAAGGAAATATTAAGTATTTTATTTGTGTCTCCCCCGCGTTGCGGAAAAACGACTTTGTTGCGCGATATTTGTCGGCAATTATCGGATGGCAATGCGTACGCGAAGGGAAAACCCATCACGATTATAGACGAGCGTTCCGAAATTGCCGGTTCTTTTTTGGGCGTGCCGCAGTTGGATGTTGGGGTGCGAACCGATGTGTTGGATGGTTGTCCGAAAGCAGAGGGGATGATTATGGCGTTACGCTCCCTTTCCCCGCGGGCTATTATTACGGATGAAATCAGTCGCCCGGAAGACGCCAGACAGTTGCAGGAATGCACTTTTTCGGGCGTAAGCGTGATTACCAGCGTTCATGCATCCAGCTTTGAGGAAGTACAAAGTCGTCCGGGGGTTTGCCAACTTTTGCAGGAAGGCGTTTTTCATAAAGCGATTATTTTATCGCGCCGCAATGGGCCGGGGACCATTGAAAAAATTGTGAGGTGTCAGACAGAATGGGAAACATCCATTTTATAG
>CALXSZ010000154.1 GCA_944391275.1 uncultured Syntrophomonadaceae bacterium | reverse complement strand
CAGATCTCTTCATGGGTAAAGTCCATATACGTCCGGAATAAGCGAAAATAATTATTATCCAACTGCAACGTACATTCTTTCCCATCTTTAAATCGAATAGCCACCAAATAAGATTTATCGGTTTTCGCAGAATTTGCTCCCACAATCGCTCCGGCCGTTCCAAACAATCCCTGCCCAATGATCCCTCGAACCAAACTACTGGCTAGATTCTGTTCTTCATCTGCACCTAGAAAATTATATGCTTCCACCGTATCTTTATTAATGAGAATTTTTTTCCGAAAACCAATCGAAAGAATCAATCCCTTTTGCAAATCATAGGATAGATTTTTTCCCGCATACTCTCCTGCAACAACCTTGTTCTCTACACCCATTTTCACACCTCCGCTTCCCCTATTTATACGTATCCACATCCATTATAAGCGGCAAGCGGCCGTTTCTTTATGAATTTGTCTCGACAAAAAATTCTGCTCTTTTCATGCTTAAAAAATCCGAGCCTCTCGCCCGGATCGTTTTGTTGTTTTTATACACTGAATCTTTAAAAAATCGAGATATTTTTTATCCAACGGGGCGGGGCTAGAACTCCTCACCCCGTTCTCTTTTACCGTCGACCGTGTTTTCGTTTTAACTCTTTTTCCTGCTTTTTGTGCTCATCCAGATAAATTTCAATGGCCGCAATGATGAAGAGTTTTTCCCGATAAGGTAACGCAAGCACCTGAGAGGGCAATAGATGCAGTTTATGCAAACAATAATAGGCTAAACTGCTATCGGTATCCCCCCCTAGAATGAGTTTTTTGCGTCTTCAATCAACTCTTCCGTGTTATTTTGAAAACCGTTCACTTCCTGCACTTTTTGCAGGTATTCCATATATTCCCCTGGCTTGAGCATGGCCTTTAAAAGATTATCTTCCCCCATCGCATGGTAAGCGTCTTGCAACGTCCGATCCCGTAAATCCGGATATACCGTGCAGGCAGCTGCCAACTTTCCTGCATATCGGTTATAGTCCAGTTCCGGCATAAATTGCCCTTTGCGCCCGGGAATGGGAACTTTTTTGGTACAGGACTTCCGCAACAACTCATCCTCTTCTGTCGAAAGTGAACAAATTTCCCATTCAACTGGGCCATTTTCATCCACAAAACGTTCGCTAGCCACAAATTTAATATTTTCATCTTGTTTCGGATTAAGAAAAGCCTGTAGATTCATTCCATATTGCCTCCTACATACCGGTTAACGCGGTAAATTTTTCGGGAATTTCAAAATCTTCAAACGTGAAATCCATTTCTTCATCTAAGACTTCGGTATCCGCATCAAATTTGGCCAAAATTCCGCTGTCAAAGTTGCAATCTTTCAAAATGACGGTTTGCCGGCCCACCGCGCTCGTAGGATCCTCGTTCGTAATTTGCATATCAAAATAGAGATCCTCGCCATTTTCCTTATATTGGTACATTAAATCTCGGAAAATACTCGTGTTATAGTAGAATTTCGCCGTACCGGTTCCTTTCCAGCCGCTCGCTTTGTTGCCTTTCCCGGTCTGCCCCAAAATGGCCACCTCGGTTTTAGTTTTTTCAAACTTGGCTTCCACACTCAACGCTTGCATAAAATTATACCTTTTGCCGTCGATCGTCACATAACATTCCGCCAAAGCCGCCGATACAACGTCTCTTGCTCTTAATTTTTGCGCCATGTTTTTCCCCTCCTATTGTACGATAATTGTCATATACAGTTTTTCCATAGCCATGACCGGCGTAACCGGATTGGTCACCACCACCGACGATTTCTCATCGCCCGCTTCAACCACGACTTCTTCTGCGCTGAAGTTTTCAATTGCTCCCAATTTTTCCAGCTGACGATTATACGACACAATATCGTTCCAAAAGGCCATTCGTCCGGAAGCATTGTTTTGCACCAACCCCAAATATTGATTGTTAAATAAGGTGGCAATATCGTTGCCCATCTGATCCAGTACGCGAATAATTTGGTTGCTTTGGAAATCGGCATTCTTGTCAACCGTTACGCTCGTAAAACTGTTTACGTCCCTAAATACGCGGATCTCTTCGCCTACCCGATGCAACACGAATTCTCCGGACGAAGCCGCTTCTTCGATCTGGCTCTGGGTATCGCTCGTATCAACCGTAAACTCTCCATCATAAACCTGGTTTACATTGCTTTCATTGATTTCACACCCGGCGCTCTTTCCAGTTACCCAATACACCAAAGAGGCCGCATTTTCACCTGCGTCATTCACTTTGTTCCGCAAGTTAATGATTCCTTCGTAATCCGCTTGCTGATTATAGACAACCGTCTGAAATTTCACGCCGACTTCATCCCGCATACGTTTTGTAAAAGCAACAAAAAGTTGTTTAATCGTCGCTTCCGTACTTAAACAGCCTAACGTATTGAACCGGTACGCCTCAATCTTATCTAAGAACGTCTGGTAATTTTCTCCCGTCACACTCGCTGCATTGCTTCCGCCGCTTAAAACCAATCCCGCTGTAGCGTCCAAAGTCGCATCCTTCTTAAAAACCACGTAATCATTATCCACCAGTTCCGATGCAGCGGTTACAACCTGGGTATCGACAACGCTTGTCCCCAATAAGGTGCTCACTTCATAGCTGTCGTCATCATCCACCTGCGCCGTGATGACAATCTTTAGATCATTTCCACGGGTTCCGCTGTATTTTGCCGTCGCATACGTGTTGCTGGCTTTTTCCCCGCCATTGAGACGATAAGCATACAACGTTTGCGCATGCAAAAACAAATCCCGAAGTCCTTTTAATTTGTCGCTGGTATAATCATACCCAAAAATTTTCATGCTGTTCTTTTGCATATCGCTGTTCTCTACGGTGAAAACTTCACCATCCGGCCCCCAATCCAACTCTAAGGCCAACGCGGCTACGCCACGTTCGGAGAGTGTCGCCGAAGCCCGCGCTGCACTCACAAAATTAATATACGCTCCTGGCGCTACTTTATTTTGCGTCACAAAGACGCCTCCTCCTAAACTCATCCTTTCATGCTCCTTTCTTTTTTTACTTTAATCCAATTTTTTTATTCGATCGTCAAGAAATTTTTGACGTCAAAAACCGATGAATTTTCTCATCTACCATCGTACAGGTGTAAGCGGCTTCCTCCTCTAACACAAACGAAAGCAAATCCCGATACTTTTTGTACCGTTCACTTTTCAGCACTTGTTGTTTCGTAAATATTTTCTCTGGCTTTTGTTCCGTCTCATTGGATTTCGCCATAAATGGTCACCTCCTGCATCAAGGCTTCCGGGTCGGGTTCACGATATAAATAGAAC
>CALXSZ010000153.1 GCA_944391275.1 uncultured Syntrophomonadaceae bacterium | reverse complement strand
GTTTTAGTATTGGCGATTCAGCTTCTCTGAAGGATTGGGGAATTAGTGTAACGAATGTTCAAATTGTTGATTCAATTGCCGCAGATTATGGGAGTTTCTCACCAGGCGCTGAGGGAAATAAGTATGTACAGGTGTTTGTTACAGTTACAAATAATGGGAAACAGGCAGGAACCTTCCTTCCGACGTTTGGTATGGGAGATGATGTGTCTGCCAAGGTGTTATATGGGGATGGATATGAATTTACCGCAACCAATTTGTTAGGATATAGTAACGAAATGCATGATCAAATGGTTAATCCTTTATCTTCTCAAAGTGGAGAAATTGCTTTTGAGGTTCCAGAAGCGGTAGCAAATTCGGAAGAAGAATTACTGATACAATTTTCATCGGGCAGCGATATGGTGCAATTTAAACTGAGATAGAAAAAATCTAATTAACAGCGGAAAATTGTTCTTGTTAAACCGATGGAAAAATAGTTGAGAATCAGAGAGCTTAGAAATAAGCTCTCTTTTTATTTGTATCGACCATTTGATTGAACGGTTCGACATTGTATACAGTTTATACTACGGATTGCCGCCTTTCAATCAATT
Source organism: uncultured Syntrophomonadaceae bacterium (assembly GCA_944391275.1). Classification (GTDB taxonomy): domain Bacteria; phylum Bacillota; class Syntrophomonadia; order Syntrophomonadales; family Syntrophomonadaceae; genus CALXSZ01. The sequence goes on along the minus strand of CALXSZ010000153.1, from coordinate 4,064 downwards.
CTTTTTATTACAGATCAAAAGAAGAAGAGAACCTATATCGATTGGAATTTTTGTTTTGGATAAAAACAGATCTGTCTATAGAACCAAAAAACTATTATATAAAATTTTATCCTGATTCTGACTTTTCTGTAAATGAAAGACGAATGAGAACGAAAATCTTGTAGAAAAAAGGCTGATATGATAAAATTTGAACGAGAGAGTCTGCATGGGGATAGCGACTCTTTTTTGTGGAAGAAACGACAATAGGGATAAAGTAGAAATATTGTTTCGCTTATTTGTAACAGGGATATATGAAATGACAGCCACCAATAAACTATAGGCTATCCCTATCGCTCCTATGCTTTCGCTCGAATGTAGCAGGATGATAGGAAAAAACACATGGGTGAAGAGAAAAAGAAAAGTTTTGTAAAGAAAGAACGGTAGGTTTAATAAAAAGGAGTTTTTCGTCATATGCAGGAATGGATGCTTGCGTTTGTTGATCATTTTGGGTATTGGGGTATTTTTCTTCTCATTTTTATTGAGAATGTATTTCCCCCGATTCCCTCGGAGGCGGTTCTCTTGTTTGGAGGGGCATTAACTGTTACGACTACAATGAATATTCCCGGAACGATCTTAGCGGCAACGGCTGGATCATTGTGTGGAGCGATTGTATTATATGCACTTGGACGGATCTTTCAAGCAGAACGATTGAAAAAGCTATTTGCTGGAGATTTTGGGAGAATAACCCATCTGCGTCCGTATCATGTGGAAAAAGCGGAACGTTGGTTTATACGATATCAGGGGAAAACCGTTCTCATTTGTCGTTGCATTCCGTTGGTTCGGAGCTTAATCTCGATTCCGGCTGGTTTTGCCAAAATGAACATTCTTCAATTTTTATTCTTGACCGCATTGGGAAGCGCGATATGGAATACCGTCTTGGTTTGCATCGGAGCTGGACTCGGGAATGCGTGGGAAAAAGCAATGCCCTATTTGAATCAATATACCCATATTGTTGTGATTATTCTGGGAATCTTATTTATTGGCGGGTGTTTTTATCTCTTTCGCAGGCATAGGAGAGTCCGTTATCACAGTGGTGATAAAGATATAAAAGAAGAGAAATAGGAAATGATTAGATGAAGAAAGACAAAAGGATTACGGAGCGATAGACGGGTATACCAGTCGCAAAAAAACGGTTCGGTTATATAAAATAAAACGGAGGATCATGAGAAGTCCTCCGTTTTATTTTATTATAGGAAGTTGAGTGGTTTGATGAAAAACACATATAATTGGTTGTAGAATGCTGTTTTTTTAGATATTTTGAAATGTTAACGGCTAATATTACGCCAGTTGTTGGCAGCTGCATATAATTCCGAAAGGGCCGAAGACTGATCTTGGCAGCTGACTAAAGCGCTTAAACGCGCCAAATTTTCATCTAATTCTTCTAATTTATCTTTTTCTGCCGCTAATTGAAGACGGGGGCTGATTTGCTTCCAAGCTGTATGCATTTTACTTAAAGAGGATTGAGCGGCTTCCCAGTCTTGTATTTGAATCATTTCTTCTAATTCAACAACGTAAGTTGAAAAGTGATCGTCGTTTCGAAAAGATTTTTGAAAAAAACTGGTTGAGTTCATAATTAAGGCGAAAAAGATTAAGACTAAAATCGGTAACAAATAAAACAGAAAAGCTTGTCTTAATTTTTGCATGTGATACTACATTCCTTTCTGTAAGTGATCCTGATACAAATCGCAGTAAAAAGCGCCTTCTGAATCTACGGATAACAGAAATACGTCTTGAATATCTTTGATTCTTTGATTTTTCAAGTATGTGAAAAGCCATTCTTTCGAAAGATTTAAGGCAATTAAATTCTCTTCTAAAATCATTCCGCAAAAGATCAGTTTACGTGGTATTTGCGCGGGCGATGTTTTGATTTTCATATCTTGACAGGTTGTCGTTTGATATTCAGGTTTTAAGAGAACGGATAATTTTCCGTTTGTTTCTAAAATGGCAAATGCTACTTGGTTCAGATCAAATACATCTTTATCGCGCAATTGCGCTAATAGATCCGATAAAGAATAGCGGTTTTTTTTCATGGTCTGTTCCATAATTTGTCCATCCATAATAAGCAGACAGGGTTCGCCTAGAACATATTTGGTAAAATGTTTTGAGTGAATGGTCAAAAATTCCATAATTACAACCACGACGGTCCAAGTGAAAAGCCCCACCCAATGAGGCCAGGCGCGGCTGCTCAAGTCAACCGATAGGGTTGCGGCAATTGAACCGACCGTAATGCCTAATACATAATCAAAAAAAGTGAGCTGGCCAATAGACTGTTTTCCTAACACACGCGCAAAAATGTGAAGCGAGAAAAAAGCAATCAAACTGCGAACAACAACGACCCAAGTTTCATTCATCCCTACACCTCATTTACTATCATCAATACTCGTAGTTTTTCCCTTTTCTTTAAAATTTATCAGGGAATATTCTTTCGTGAAATAAATACAAACAAATGATTTCCAAAAGAGTTTCATGCCCAAGAAAAAGACTTGACAGTGGGAAAGAGCTGTATTAAAATCAAAAAAAATATAAATCATGAAGCGAAGAAAGAGAAAAGTAAACGGTATGGACGTCGCCAGAGAGAATGAGCCTTGGGCTGGAAGCTGATTTCGAAAGAAAACCGTTGAAGTTCGCTCTGGAGCATGCAGATTGAAAGGGAAAAAGTAGGTTTGCACGGTAGCCGACCGATAAAACGGATAGGATAGGGTTGAATGAGAGGAAAAAGAACGTTCAACGCATCCGAAAGAGAGGGCATAAATTTTTATGCCAAAGCGGGTGGTACCGCGGAAAGTAGAAAGAAGGAGCTTTTCGTCCCGATAGCGGGATGGAAAGTTTTTTTATTGGTTTAAAAATAAATTCTTTTTTAGGCGAAAGGGACAGGATAAGCTTTTTTGAAAAAATTAAGAAGAAAATGGAGGCGTCATGATGACAACCTATTGGGATCAAGAAAAAGAATGTATGGAAATTGCTAAAAGGCAAGAATTACAAAGTGCCCGTTTAGTTGATACGATTAAAAGAGTCTATGATAATGTTCCTTACTATCGTGAAAAAATGCAACAAGCCGGGCTGACTCCGGATGATATTCATGGAATAGAGGATTTAGCGAAATTACCCTTTACTGAAAAAAAGGATTTGCGCAATAATTATCCATTTTATACATTTGCTGTTCCAATGAAGGATGTTGTAAGAATTCATGCGTCTTCCGGCACAACAGGAAAACAAACCGTAGTGGGGTATACGCAAAAAGACTTGGATGTTTGGGCGGATCTGATTGCCCGCTGTTTTTATTCCGTCGGAGTACGGGATACGGATATTGTCCATGTGGCCTTTGGATATGGTCTTTTCACGGGCGGTTTGGGCGCTCATGACGGAGCTCAGGCCTTAGGAGCGGCCGTTGTTCCAGCTTCAGGAGGAAATACGAATCGTCAATTGCAATTATTGGTCGATTTCGGCGCGACCGTTTTAGCCTGTACGCCTTCCTATGCGCTTTACTTAGCGGACGAAATCCAAAGACAAGGATTAAGAGATCAAATTAAATTACGGATAGGGATTTTTGGAGCAGAACCTTGGTCGGAAGAAATGCGTCAACAAATCGAGGAGAAATTAGGGATCAAGGCCTATGATATTTATGGCCTTAGTGAAATTATGGGACCCGGCGTGGCTATGGAATGTCCCGAACATGCCGGAATGCATGTGAATGCGGATTGTTTTATTGCGGAAGTAATTGATCCGGAAACTGGCGAAGTGCTTCCGGAAGGATCGGCTGGAGAACTTGTTTTCACTTGTATCAATAAAGAAGCCTTACCATTGATACGTTATCGTACGCATGATCTGACGCGTTTGGAAGTAGCCCCTTGCGCTTGTGGAAGAACGACTCCGCGGATGCAAAAAGTGAAAGGCCGTTCGGACGATATGCTCATCATTCGGGGGGTTAATGTATTCCCATCCCAAATTGAGTCGGCTTTGTTAAAATATCCAGAAATTGCTCCTCATTACGTTATTTACGTGGATCGCAGCAATCATACCGATTC